>DASSLH010000578.1:0-9097 GCA_035689625.1 Candidatus Methylomirabilota bacterium
GCCGGCACGGTCACGGACTTCTCGTTAGCCGCGAAGTCGCCGCGGCTCATGGTGGAGACGTGCGCCTTCGAGGCCGGCGTCCACGGCCCCAGCTTGGGCGGGTGCTTGCGCGCGTAGGCCTTCACCGCGGCGGCGGCCCGGCGGTCGGAGTTGCCCTCTCTCAAGACCGGGTTCACGGCGCTGCCCAGCACCTTCGTGTAACGCTTCTTGACCTCTTCCTCGACGGCGCTCGTGGGGTGCTCGGGATAGTCGGGGACCCGGTAGCCCTTGCCCTGCAGCTCCTTGATGGCGGCTTTGAGCTGGGGCACGGAGGCGCTGATGTTCGGCAGCTTGATGATGTTGGCCTCGGGCCGCTTGGTCACCTCGCCCAGGCGGGTCAGCCAGTCCGGCACCTTCTGGGCGTCGGTGAGGCGCTCGGGGAAGTTGGCGAGGATCCGCCCGGCCAGGGAGATGTCCGCCGTCTCGATCGTGATGCCCGTGCCCTCGGTGAACTTGCGGACGATCGGCAGCAGCGAGTACGTCGCCAGCGCCGGCGCTTCGTCGATCTCCGTCCAGACGATCTTCGCGGGTGCCGCGCTCACAGCGTGACCTCCTTGTGGCGGTGGGCGTGACACTCGATCGTGACCGCCACCGGGAGGGACGTGATGTGGGTCGGATAGGTCAGGATGTGGACGCCGAGCGAGGTCGTGTCGCCGCCGTAGCCCTGGGGGCCGATGCCGAGCCGGTTGGCGCGGGCCAGTAGCTCCTTCTCCAGCCCGTCCAGCATCGGATCGGGGTTGGGGCTGCCGAGCTCGCGGAACAGCGCTTTCTTGGACAGGATCGCCGATTTCTCGAAGGTGCCCCCGACGCCGACGCCGAGGATCAGCGGCGGACAGGCGTCGGGCCCGGCGTTCTTCACGCACTCGATGACGAAGTCCTTGACGGCCGGCAGCCCGGCGGCCGGCGTGAACATCACGTACTTGGAGCGGTTCTCGCAGCCGCCGCCCTTGGCCATGATCATGATCTTCAGCGTGGCCGCCGGCAGTACGTCCACGTGGATCACCGCCGGCGTGTTGTCACCGGTGTTCACGCGGTCGAACGGCGACTTCACGATGGACGCCCGCAGGAAGCCTTCCTTGTAGCCCTGCCGCACCCCTTCGTTGATCGCGTCGTAGAGCCCGCCGCCGGTGACGTGCACGTCCTGGCCGAGCTCGACGAAGCAGACGACGGTGCCGGTGTCCTGGCAGTACGGGATGCGCTGGCTCGCCGCCAGCGCGGCGTTCTCCTTGAGGATCGTCAGCACCTGCTTGCCGGCGACCGACCGCTCGCTGCCGAGCGCCTTGTCGAACGCGCGCAGCACGTCGGGCTCCAGGCTGACGTTGGCCTCCATGCACAGCTTCTTGACGGCATCGCTGATGGCGCTGACGTGGATGTCTCTCATGACGCTCCGTGGGGCGGCGCCATCCTGGCCATGGCGTCATGCGCCCGCTTGCCCATCTCGGTTGGGCTCACGTCTTCCTTGTGGGTGGCCAGACTCCACTGGTTGCCGAAGGGATCCTGTAGCTTGCCGAACCGGTCGCCCCAGAACATGTTGGTGAGCGGCATGATCACCGTGCAGCCGGCCGCCACCGCCTGCTTGAAGGCGGCGTCCACGTCGGGGACGTAGAGAAACAGCGAGCCGGTGGTGCCGCCCAGCGTGGTGGGCGCCTTGCAGGAGCTGAGGCCGGGAAACTCGTCGCTCAGCATCACGATCGAATCGCCGATGCGCATCTCGGCGTGCATGATCTTGCCGCCGGGGCCCGGCATGCGCTGACCCTCGCGGGCGCCGAACGCCCGCGCGTAGAAGTCCAGCGCGCGGGCCGCGTCGTTGACGGTGAGGTAGGCGGTGACGGTACGATAGCCGGCGGGGACCGGCCGGACCTGTTTGCCGGCCCGTCGCCGCGCCGCGGCCGGGGGCCGCTTGCTCGTCTTCCGCCGCGCTCGGGTCATCGCGCGCGCGGGGCCTACAACTTGAGCTTCTCGACCAGCTCGCGCACGGCGGCCGCCGACTTGTCGAAGGCGGCCTGCTCCTCCGGCATGAGCTTGATCTCGATGATCTGCTCCACGCCCGCCCGTCCGAGCTTGACCGGCACGCCGACGTAGAGGCCCGTCGTGCGGTACTGCCCGTTGAGGTAGGCCGCGCACGGCAGGATCTTCTTCTTGTCCTTGAGGATCGCCTCGACCATCTCCACCGCGGAGGCGGCCGGCGCGTAGTAGGCGCTGCCCGACTTCAGATAGTTGACGATCTCGGCGCCGCCGTTGGCGGTGCGCTTGACCAGCGCCTCGATCCGGTCCTTCGGCAGCAGGTCGGTGATCGGGATGCCGGCCACCGTCGAGTAGCGCGGCAGCGGCACCATCGTGTCGCCGTGGCCGCCCAGCACGAACGCGGTCACGTTCTCGACCGACACGTTCAGCTCGCGGGCGATGAACGTGCGAAAGCGCGCGGAGTCGAGGATGCCGGCCATGCCGACGACCCGCTCGGGCGGGAAACCGGACTTCTTCCAGGCCAGCTGCACCATGGCGTCGAGCGGGTTGGTGACCAGGATCAGGATGGACTTCGGCGAGCGGCGGGCGACCTGCTCGACGACGGAGCCGACGATCTCGGCGTTCTTGAACAGCAGGTCGTCGCGCGTCATCCCCGGCTTGCGGGCGAGGCCGGCGGTGATGACGACGACGTCGGAGTCGGCCGTCTCGTCGTAGCCGTTGGAGCCGCTCAGCAGCGAGTCGTAGCGATGGATCGGCCCCGCCTGCAGCAGGTCCAGCGCCTTGCCCTGCGGAATGCCCTCGATGACATCGACCAGCACGACGTCGCCCAGCTCCTTCTCGACCGCGTACTGGGCGACGCTGGCGCCGACGTTGCCGGCGCCGACGACGGTGATCTTGGCACGGGAGGTCGTGGCCATCAGACGTCCTTTCCGGGTTTTGCCTTGGTGTCCCGGGCCTCGAGCGCCCCCGAGGTCATCTTCGCGGTTTCGCCCGTCGCCGGATCCAGGGGCTGGCCGGCGTTGAGCGCCGAGCCGGCCCGGAACCATGCGATCTGCTCCCGGGTCATGCTGTGCCTGGCGTTGATCTCGACGGTGCGACCGTCGGGCTTCTTGATGACGACCCTCACCGGCTTGCCCGGCTCCAGCGTGTAGAGGCCCGTGATCGACACCCGATCGTTCTGCTCGAACGTGTCGTAGTCGGCGGGATCCGAGAACGTGAGAGGAAGCACGCCCTGCTTCTTGAGGTTCGTCTCGTGGATGCGCGCGAAGCTGCGCACCAGCACGGCGGCGCAGCCGAGGTAGCGCGGCGACATCGCCGCATGCTCGCGGCTGGAGCCCTCTCCATAATTCTCGTCGCCGATCACGATCCACTGCTGGCCGGCGCGCTTGAGCGCCCGCGCCGTCTTGGAGAAGCTCTGGTCGGCCTCGCCGGTGAGCGGGTTGACGCCCTTGCCGGCCTGGCCGGTGAAGGCGTTCACCGCGCCCAGGAACATGTTATCGCTGATCTTGTCCAGGTGGCCGCGGAAGCGCAGCCACGGACCGGCCGGCGAGATGTGGTCGGTCGTCGTCTTGCCCTTGGTCTTGACCAGGATCGGCAGCTCGACGAAGTCCTTGCCGTCCCAGGCCTGGAAGGGCCCCAGCAGCTGCAGCCGCTCGCTGTTCTCGGGGATCTCGATGCGCACGGAGTCGGGATCGGCGGCCGGCTCCTCCAGCCCGGCGGTGCCGCGCACGAACCCGTCGCGCGGCAGCTCCTCGGCCTCGGGCGGCGTCAGCCGCACCTTGCTGCCGTCGGGCGCCGTCAGCGTGTCGGTCAGCGGGTTGAACTCCAGCGTGCCGGCCAGCGCCAGCGCGGTCACCAGGTCGGGGCTGGTGATGAACGACAGCGTCGAGGCGCTGCCGTCGTTGCGGCCAGGAAAATTGCGGTTGAACGAGCTGACGATCGTGTTCGATTGGTCAGCCGCGATATCGGTTCGTTTCCATTGTCCGATACATGGGCCGCAGGCATTGGCGAGCACCGTCCCGCCGATCTTCTGGAACGTCTCGACCAGGCCGTCGCGCTTCACCGTCTGGAACACGCGCTCGGAGCCCGGCGTGACGAGGAACTTCGACTTGGCCTTGAGCCCGGCCTTGAGACCCTGGGTGGCGATGTGGGCCGCGCGCCGCATGTCCTCGTACGAGGAATTCGTGCAGGAGCCGATCAGCGCGTTGGTGATCGCCGCCGGCCACTTGTTCTCGCGCACCTCGGCGGCCAGCTTGCTGATCGGGCGTCCGCGGTCGGGCGAGTGCGGCCCGACGATGTGCGGCTCCAGCGTGTCGAGGTTGATCTCGACCAGCTCGTCGTAGAAGCGCTTGGGATCGGCCGCCACCTCGGGATCGGCGGTGAGGTGCTCGCGGAACTCGTCGGCGGCCGCGGCGATGTCGGCGCGCTCGGTGGCGCGCAGGTAGGCGGCCATGCGCGAGTCGTAGGGGAACAGCGACGTGGTCGCGCCGAGCTCGGCGCCCATGTTGCAGATCGTCCCCTTGCCGGTCGCGCTGATGGACTCGGTGCCGGGGCCGAAGTACTCGATGACCTTGTTGGTGCCGCCCTTGACCGTGAGCAGCGTGCAGAGATAGGTGATGACGTCCTTCGGCGCCGTCCAGCCCGCGAGCTTGCCCGTGAGGTGCACGCCGACCAGCTTGGGATGCAGGACCTCCCATGCCAGCCCGGCCATCGCCTCGCCGCAGTCGGCGCCGCCCACGCCGATGGCCATCATGCCGAGGCCGCCCGCGTTGGGCGTGTGCGAGTCCGCGCCGATCATGAGCCCGCCGGGGAACGCGTAGTTCTCCAGCACGACCTGGTGCACGATGCCGGCGCCCGGCCGCCAGAACGCCAGGCCGTACTTGCGCGCGGCCGAGCGCAGGAAGTTGTAGACCTCCTCGTTCTCGCGGATGGCGCGGTTGAGGTCGTCGGCGGCGCCGGACTCGGCGCGGATGAGGTGATCGCAGTGCAGCGACGAGGGCACGGCCACGCGCTTGCGGCCGGACATCATGAACTGGAACAGCGCCATCTGGCCGGTGACGTCCTGCAGGGCGACGCGGTCCACGCGCAGCCGGAGGATCGCCCGGCCGCGGTCCCAGACCTGTCCCTCGAAGTCCCAGCAGTGGGCGGCGAGGATCTTTTCGGTCAGTGTCAGCGGGCGATTGAACTTCCGGCGGGCCTGGACCAGACGGTCAGGCATGGAGGCGTAGAGCGAGCGGATCTGCGACACCGACATGAAGCCTCCCTCTTCGCGACCCAAAGAGCCAAACGACAAACTACTTTAACGCACCGCGCCGTCAGGGTCAAGGACGGTGGGCGGCGTCGCGACGCGGCGACGCGCACGGAAGAGCGGCCGTCCACGCGCGCTGCGCGGGGAAGCGCTCGAGCAGGTCGGCGATCTCGTCGCACGGCGGCCGGTGGCCCCACGGCACCACCGTCGCGTTGGCGCTGACCAGACGATGGAACGCCAGCAGGTAGTCGTAGACGAGCCCAAGCGCGGCGTCGGGGGAGCGCCGGCCGCGCACGAGGATCTCGACGGCCGTGGCGTTGGCGTCGAGCTCGCGCTGCTCCTGCTCGCGGCTGGCTTCCAGCGCCGAGCCGTGCAGCGGCCGATCGTGGCCGAGCACGTAGTGCGCCAGCTCGTGGGCGACCAGCGCATCGCGGTAGCGCGACAGCAGCATCGGCGTGCTGACCGTCAGCAGGCCGCCGCGATAGCTGCCGCCCACGCCGGCGACGTCGCTGCCGACCAGCACGTAGACCGGGCGCAGCCCGTAGGCCCGCGTGGTCGTGTCCACGAGCGCGTGGACCTCGCCCAGGCTCGCCTGCTGCGGCGGCGTGAGGCTCGCGCACCCGGCGAGGGCCAGGCACGACAGCCGCAGGACGAGGCGGACGACTCTCACCTTCCTGCTCTAGCGGATCGGGCTGGCGCGAATCAACCCCGGCGGTGGCATGATCGGGGCCCAGGGGAAGCGGACGTGACCGACACCCTCACCATCCGCGACGCGCGCGAGGCCGACCTCGCCCGGATCGTGGCCATCTACAACGAGGCGATCCCGGGCCGCCAGGCCACCGCCGACACCGAGCCGGTGACCGTCGCCAGCCGCGCGGCCTGGTTCCGCGTCCACACGGCGCTCCGGCGGCCGCTGTGGGTGGCCGAGCGCGACGGCGGCATCCTCGGCTGGCTCTCGTTCCAGGACTTCTACGGCCGCCCCGCCTACGCGGCGACGGCGGAGATCAGCCTGTACGTGAGCACGGCGGCGCAGCGCGCCGGCGTGGGCGGCCGGCTGCTGGCCCGCGCACTCGACCGCGCTCCGGCGCTCGGCCTGGCCACGCTGGTCGGCTTCGTGTTCGCGCACAACGCGGCCAGCGTGGCGCTCTTCGAGCGGTACGGCTTCGCGCGCTGGGGCCACCTGCCCCGGGTGGCGCGGCTGGACGGCGCCGAGCGGGACCTGCTGATCCTGGGCCGACGCGTGGAGGCACGCGCGTGATGCTCGACTACTACGCCGCCCACGGCCCGATCACCGATCCCGGTCCCGAGGCCGCCGCCTTCGTCGGGCTGCCGCGCGACGTCCGCGCGCTCGCGCGCGTCGTGCAGGGCCTGATCTTCCATTACATGGCCGACGAGGCGATCCTCGGCTGGCGACCGCCGAAGGAGCGCCTGGCCGAGATCGACACGCGCACGGTGCGCGGGATGCTGGCGCGGCTGCGCGCGCTCGACCCCCGGCCGCTGAGCGAGCCGCGGCCACCCGAGCGCCGCCTGCTCGGCTGCTGTCGCGACTTCACCGTGCTGCTGTGCGCGATGGCGCGCCAGGCCGGCATCCCGGTGCGCGCGCGCGTGGGCTTCGCGCGCTACTTCGTCCCCGGCTTCCACGTCGATCACGAGATCGTCGAGTGGTGGGACGAGCGCGAGCGGCGCTGGCGCCTGCTCGATCCCGAGCTGAGCGAGCGCCACGTGGCGCATTACACGATCGGCTTCGATCCGGGTGACGTCCCCCGTGAGCAGTTCCTCGTCGGCGGCCGCGCCTGGCAGCTCTGCCGCGCCGGGCAGGCCGATCCCGAGACCTTCGGGCTCGTGCCGCAGCTGCGAGAGCCGCGCGGCCTGCGCTTCGTGCGCGGCCACGTCGTGCAGGACCTGGCCGCGCTCAACAAGCTGGAGCTGCTGCTGTGGGACACCTGGGGCGTGATGCGCGAGGGGCTCGACGCCGCGCTGCCGCTGCTCGACGAGGCGGCCGAGGTCACCCAGGCCACCGACGGCTTCGCCGACGTGCGCCGCCTCGGCGCCACCCCCGGCCTCGCCGTCGGCGACGTCGTCTATTCGCTGAGCCCGGCCCAGGGCCCGCGCGACGTCGCGCTCGCCGAGGCGCTCGGCCGATGAGCCACCGCTGTCCGCCCGCGCGGCTGCGCGACGTGGCCGGCGTGCTCGCCGCGGTGCGCCGCTGGCCCGGCGTCGTCGAGAAGAAGCCGGCGATCTTCTACGTCGGCCGCGAGCCGTTCCTGCACTTCCATCTCGGCGCCGACGGGCAGCGCCGCGCAGACGTGAAGGGCCGGGCGGGGTGGGCGTCGTTTTCACTGCCGCAGCCGCTGGCGGCGGCCCGGCGCCGCGCGCTCCTGAGCGGGCTGCGCCGGTGCTACGGCGAGCGGCGCCAGCCGAGACCGAAGAGCCGCCGCGTCGCCAGCTGACGCAGGCGGATGATCGAGGCCGTCGGGGCGAGCCCCATCGGGCACACCTCGGTGCAGTTGCCCTGCCCGTGGCAGCGCGCCAGCGCGTCGTCGCCGAGCAGCACGGCCCAGCGCGCCTCGCCGGCGGCGTCGCGGGAGTCGCGCTGCAGCGTGAACGCGCGATTGAGCGCGGCCGGCCCGGGGAAGCGCGGATCGTGCGCGACCATCGTGCAGGCCGACAGGCACATGCCACAGCCGATGCACTCGATGGCGGGGTCGATCTCCCGCCGCTCGGCCGAGCCGGCCGGGATCCGCGCGTAGTCCTCCGCGCCCGCCGCCGGCGCCAGCGCCGCGCCCACGGCGCGCAGGCGCGCGGCGAACGGCGCCATGTCCACGACGAGATCGCGCAGCAGCGGGAAGTGATAGAGCGGCCGCACGCGCACCGGCCCCGGGCCCAGCGTGGCCAGCCGCGTGCGGCACGCCCAGCGCTCGCGGCCGTTCACCACCATCGCGCAGGAGCCGCACATGCCGACGCGGCAGGCGTAGCGGAACGCCAGCGACGCGTCGCGCCGGCGCTGGACGTCCACCAGCGCGTCGAGCACCGTCGTATCCGGCCCGGCCTCAACCTGGAACGTCTGCCAGCGCTCGCGCTCGCCGCGCGTCCAGCGGAAGACGGAAAGCGTCGTCGGCATCGGCGCTATACTACCGCGCCGACGGAGGATCCCCGTGTCGCAACGCCACGACCGCGTCGCCCTGCTCGACCGCTACCTGCGCATCCCGACGGTGAGCCGCGAGGTCACCCCGGCGATGGTGGACGTGGTGCGTGCGTTCTGGCGCGAGGTCGGCCTGGACCTCACGCCGCTGCCGGTCCCTGACGGCGCCGGCACGCCCGCGCTGTGGGGCGAGATCCCGGGGCCGGCGGGCGCGCCGACGCTCCTGCTCTACGGCCACTACGACGTGCAGCCCACCGGCGACCTCGCGCGCTGGCGGTGGCAGGGCGTCGCCTGCCGGCCGTTCGAGCCGACGTACTTCGCCGGTGAGCGCGTCGTGGCCCCGGCCGCGGTGGACGAGCGCGGGCTGAACGACGTGACGCTGGTCGCGCGCGGCGGCGCCGACAACAAGGGCCAGCACCTGGCCAACGTGCTCGGCGCGCTCGACGCCGCCCGGGCCGGCCGCGCGCAGTGGACCGTGCGCGTGATCCTCGACGGCGAGGAGGAGCACGGCAGCCCGAATCTCGACGCGATCTGCCGCGCGAATCGTCAGCGGCTGCGCGCCGATCTGCTCATCGGCTCCGACGGCCCCAAGCAGAAGAACGAGCCGACGCTGGTGATGGGCGTGCGCGGCCTGCTCGGCGTGGAGATCGAGGCCGGCAACGGCCAGCCGGCCTCGCTGCACTCCGGCAACTACGGCAACATCG
>DASSLH010000579.1:0-5212 GCA_035689625.1 Candidatus Methylomirabilota bacterium
CGGTGGGATCGGCGCCGGCGGCGGTGGGGGTAACGGCGGCGGCCTCGGCGGTGGCGGTGGGATCGGCGCCGGCGGCGGTGGTGGCAACGGCGGCGGCCTCGGCGGTGGCGGTGGGATCGGCGCCGGCGGCGGTGGTGGCAACGGCGGCGGCTTCGGCGGTGGCGACGGTGGCCGTGGCAACGGCGGCGGCTTCGGCGGTGGCGACGGCGGCCGTGGCAACGGCGGTGGCGGCCGCGGCCGGAATCGCTAGATCACGAGATCAGGAGAGCCCCGCGCGGTCCCCGCGGACCGCGGGGGCTCAGTACTCCCTCCTGCGATCCACGACGTGAAGTAACGGCCGTCCGCTCAGCCAGCGCGCGAGATTGTCATTGAAGATCGGGGCGATCTCCTCGGCGGTGCTCGGCCCGGCGATGTGCGGCGTGATCACCACGTTGTCCAGCCCCCACAGCGGATGCTCCGGCGGCAGCGGCTCGGTCGGGAACACGTCCAGGATGGCGCCGCCGATCCGGCGCGCCTGCAGCGCCTCCACCAGCGCGGCCTCGTCCACGACGGCGCCCCGGCCGATGTTGAGCAGCCAGGCGGCCGGGCGCATGGCCGCCAGCGCCCGCCCGTCGATGAGCCCGCGCGTCTCCCGCGTCAGCGGCAGCACGACCACGACGAAATCGGCGGCGCTCAGCGCGCGATAGAGGTGCACGCCGCGGTGCACGCGGTCCACGTGGGGCACGCGCCGTCCGGTGCGGCTCACGCCGACGACGTGCATGCCGACCGCGCGCGCCACCCGAGCGATCTCACCGCCGATGTCGCCGATGCCGACCAGTGTCAGCGTGCGGCCGCGCAGCCGGTCGGGCAGCACGCCGTCGAGCCAGCGGCGCTCGCGCTGGGCGGCGCGGTACGTCTCCATGCGCTGCGTGACCCACGAGCACCAGCCCAGCACGTACTCGCTCATCCACGGCCCGAACACGCCGGGCGCGCGGGTGACGATCACGCGCCGCCGCAGGTCGGGACCCAGCGCCCAGTCCACGCCGGCGCCCATCGCCTGCAGCCAGCGCAGCCGGCCGGCCTTGCCGAACAGCGCCGGCGGCAGCTTCCAGGCGTAGACGACCTCGGCCTCGCCGATGTGGGCGGCCGCCTCCGCCTCGGTCGCGCACACCTGGATCGTGGCCTCGCTGCCGCGCGGCACGCCGATCAGGCGCGCGTAGGCCTCGGCCTCGTCGGGATGGTAGACGAGCACCAGCGGGACACGGCGGCGCCGGGCGGCGCTCATCGCGCCCCGGGCGAGCGCAGCAGCGCGTCCTCGGCGGCGAAGTCCACGGGGCGCTTGTCCAGGCCCTCGCGCAGGTACCACTCGAGCGTCTGCGCCAGCCCGCCGGCCAGCGTGTAGCGCGGCCGCAGGCCCAGCTCGCCGCGCCCACGGGTGGTCGTGTGCACGGCGTGGCAGTCGTAGGTGAGGTTCTGGCCGAACGGCGCCGGTGTGCCACCGGCCGGCGTCGGCACGTGCACCAGCGTCAGCGGGCGCTTCATGACGTCGGCGATGAGCTCGACGAAGCCCACCTGGCTCACGATGTCCTCGCCCATGACGTTGTAGGCGCGCCCCAGCGCGGCCGGGTTGCCGAGCATGGCGGCCATCGCATCGGCGAGATCGGCGACGTGTCCGAACTGGCGCAGCCAGCCGCCGTGGTCCGGCACCAGCACCGGGCGGCCGCGCACGAGGCGATCGAAGAAGAACGTCTCGTTGTTGCGCGTGTTGAGCGGCCCGTAGACGTGGGTCGGCCGCACGATCGTGACGGGCAGGCCGCGTTCGCGGTGACGGCGCAGGAGCGCGTCCTCGCCGGCGATCTTGTTCTTCGCGTACTCGCCCCAGTAGAGGTTGCGCGGCGTGTCCTCGTCGTAGGGGATCGGCCGCGCGTGGTCGTAGACGCGCGCGGTGGACACGAGCAGCGCGTGGCCGACGGCAGCCGGCGCGTCCAGCATCGCCTCGACGTCCTCGCCGGTCGTCGGCGCGTAGGTCACGTCCACCAGGCCGTCGAAGCGCTGGCCCGCCAGCGTCCGGCGCAGCGCCGCGTGGTCCTTGCGGTCGGCGACGAACGTCTCGACGCCGGCCGGCAGCCGGCCGGGCTGGCGGCCGCGGTTGAGCACGGCCACGCGGTGGCCGTCGCGCCGCAGCGCCTGCACGAGGTGCAGGCTGATGAACTCGGTGCCACCGACGACGAGGACCCGCACGTCACCCGATGGCGACGGCCACGCAGGTGGTGGTGCGCGTCACGCCGTCGATGGCGCCGATCTCGTCGGTCACCAGCCGGCCGATGGCGTCGAGCGTGGGCCCCTCGACCTGAGCGATGAAGTCGTAGGGGCCGGTGACCGCGTCGAGGTGCGCCAGCGTGGAGCCGCTGCCGGTGATGCGGCTCAGCTCCTTCTTGACCGACTTGGTCTTGCCGGGGGCCGTCTCGATCAGCACGTACGCCTTCATGCCACGGCGCGCTCCCTTGTCAGGCATGTCAGCCTCCTGTCGCGCCTCAGTGCGCGGCGGTGCCGAGGACGTTGGCCAGCGTGGAGCGGAACCACGCCGGGCGCTCGACGAAGCGCGCGCCCCGCACGTCCACGCGCGTGCCACGCTCGGCGGTGTGGTTGACGGGATCGAACCGCGCAGTGAGCGCCAGCCGGGCGGAGCCCAGACGCAGCGTCAGCCGCTCGCCGCTGCTCTCGTCGCCCAGCCGCGCCACGATGACGAACAGGCCGGCGGCGTCGGTGTCGCCGAGATAGGAGAAGCCCGTCTTGTCGCGCACGAGCGTCACGGTCTGGCCCGGCCGCGGCGTGCCGGCCGCGTCGGTCACGTAGCCGAGCACCGTGTAGCGGTAGAACACCTCGTGCTCGGCGGCGGCGGGCGTCGCCGCCAGCGCGGTGAGCACGGAGCACAGCAACGCGATGCGTCTCACCCGGCAGAGTCTAGCAGATGCCTCTGCAACAGGGTGCGGTGGCACCGCCTCGGGTCGGCGCAGCCGCACAGCAGCGTGACGCGGCCGCGCCGCGCCAGGGCGCGAACCTCGGCCAGGGCCGCCCGCGCCTCGGAGCGCCGCAGCCCGGCCAGGTAGCGCGGCCGGTACTGCGCCCAGGTGAGCTCGCCGTCGAGGAAGCCGCGCAGCAGCGGCACCGGCGGCGCCAGCTCGCGCAGCCAGACGTCCACCCGCTCCTTGCGGATCCCGCGCGGCCAGTAGCGCATGATCAGCACGCGCGTGCCGTCGCTCGCCGCGGGCGGCTCGTACACGCGCTTGGTGGCGATGCGCGCGCCCCGCCGCGTGGCCGGCTTAGCGGGTCGTCTTCGTGAGGCCGGCATCGATGACCAGGACCTGTCCGGTGACCCAGCGGGATTCGTCGCTGGCCAGATAGACGGCGCCCCAGGCGACGTCCCAGCCGGTGCCCTCGCTGCCGAGCGGCGAGGCGCGCTGCCGCCGCTGCCGGGCCTCGGCGCCCAGGCTCTCGACCATCGGCGTCCAGACCAGGCCGGGCGCGATCGCGTTGACGCGGATGCCCTGGGGACCGAGCTGGACGGCGACGCTGGTCACGAAGCCGATGACGCCGGCCTTGGCCGCCGCATAGGCGGTGCGGGCCAGGCCGCGCAGCGCCGCGATCGAGGACACGCAGATGACCGAGCCGCCGCCGCGCCGCTGCAGGGCGGGGACGGCGGCCTGCGTGGCCAGCAGCATGGATTTCAGATCGACCGCCATCACCCGGTCCCATTCCTCCTCGGTCGTCTCCATCAGCGTGCCGCGTGACTCGATGCCGACGTTGTTGTGCAGGACGTCGAGGCCGCCCAGCGGCCGGTGGCCGCCTCGACCATGGCCCGGCAGTCCGCGGCCCGCGTGACGTCGGCGGCGAAGGCCTGTGCCTCGCCGCCCTCGGCGCGGATGAGACCGACCGTCTCCTCCGCGCGCTCCTTGGCCTGGTCCACGCAGAGGACGCGGGCGCGTTCGCGGGCGAAGAGGATCGCGGTCGCCTTGCCGTTGCCGAGGCCGGGCCCGCGGGAGCCGGCGCCGGTGACGATCGCGACCTTGCCCTGCAGCCGGGTGCCCATCCCGTCCTCCTCGCGCATTTGACCATACTCGGGCGTCGCGCAGTCGCTGGCACGATGGGTGCTTATCACGATGGCGAGCAGGAGGTCCACCCAGCCATGAACGAGATGAGCCGCGCCACCCTCTGGAAGATGACCGCGATCGGCGTCGTCGTCGCCGCCGTGAGCGCCGTCGTCACCGGCCTGGTCGTCGCCAACCGTACCGCGGGGCCGAAGCCGGAGGCGCGCGTCGAGGCGCCGTCGGCCTCGCCGACGAGCACGGCCACCACCATGCCGCCCGCCGTCGCCCAGACGCCGCCCGCCGCCACGCCGCCGGCGACCGAGACGCCGGCCAGGCCGGCGGTGCCGACGCGAGAGGCGATCAACGCGTGCAACCGGCAGGCGTCAGCCAGCGCTGGCGGAACGCCGCGCGAGGGCAAGGACACGTACATCGACGTCGCCAAGGACGCCGGCATCGGCGCGCTGGGCGGCGCCGCGGTGGGCGCGCTCGGTGGCGCGGCGGTCAAGGGCGGCAAGGGCGCCGGCAAGGGCGCGCTGCTGGGCGGCGCGCTGGGCGTCGGCGGCGGCACGCTCTACGGGATCTGGGACAACAAGAAGAACGACGAGCACTACCGCGCGGCCTACGGCTCGTGCATGAGGGCGCGCGGCTACACGGGATGAGCGACGATCCTCGCCCGGCTCAACGAAGTAGTCGCGGACCGGGGTAGCCGTCCCACGTCAGCCGTGGGCCGTCGGCGCTGAAGCCCGCCTCGGCGAACGCGGCGAAGGCCTCGCTCTCGCGCACGGGGCGGCGATCCCAGGTCACGACCTCGAGGCGGCGGACGGGACGCAGCGTGAGCGCCCGCGCCATCAAGGCCTGCAGCGCGCGCACTGCGCCCGGCAGGTCCACCGGCTCGAAGCCCGCCAGCGGAGTGAGCTCGCGCCCGTAATTCTCGGCCAGCACGACCGGGCGCCCGGCCCGGACGATGAGCCAGGCGTGGGGCAGCCGGGCCACGCCCAGCCGGCCTCCGTCACGCCGTGACAGCGGCCACGCCCGGCCCCAGAGGTTGGCCGGATCGGCCAGGTTCACGAGCACGTGCGGCTCGGCCCGGCGCGGACTTGTCGCCAGGTCGCTCAGCGAGTCCTCGAGCGCGTACTGCTCGCCCG
>DASSLH010000580.1:0-8980 GCA_035689625.1 Candidatus Methylomirabilota bacterium
GGCGACCTCGAACGCCGGCGGCGCCTCGTGTGCGCAGCGCTCCACGGCGCGGGCGCAGCGCGGCTGGAAGGCGCAGCCGGCCGGCAGCGACGCCAGGTCGGGCGGCTGGCCGTCGATGGCGGTGAGCCGGGTGGGACCGTCGCCCAGCCGCGGGATCGACTCGATCAGCGCCTGGGTGTAGGGATGGGCGGGCGCGTCGAAGATCCGGCGCACGGGGCCGGACTCGATGACGCGGCCGGCGTACATCACCGCCACCGAGTCGCACATGCGGGCCACGATACCCAGGTTGTGCGTGATGAAGATCAGCGCCAGCCCGTGGGAACGCTGCAGGTCGCGCAGCAGCCGCAGGTACTGGGCCTGGATGGTCACGTCGAGGCTGGTGGTGGGCTCGTCGGCGATGAGCACGCGCGGCTCGCAGGAGATCGCGATGGCGCCCACGATGCGCTGGCGCATGCCGCCCGACATCTGGTGCGGGTACTCGCGCACGCGCTGCTCGGGCGCCGGGATACGCACGTCGCTCAGCAGGCTGCGCGCCCGGGCCCAGGCGGTGCGGCGGCCGGCGCCCTCGTGCACGCGTAGGGGCTCGGCCACCTGGTCGCCGATCGTGAACAGCGGGTTCAGCGAGGCCATGGGGTCCTGCAGGATCATCGCGATCCGCTTGCCGCGGATCTGCCGCATCGCGGCCGGCGACTTGGCCAGCAGGTCCTCGCCCTCGAAGCGCAGCGCGCCGCCGGCGATGCGCGCCGCCGGCGGCAGCAATCTGAGAATGGAGAGCGCCAGCGTCGTCTTGCCGGAGCCCGACTCGCCGACGACGCCCAGCGTTTCCCCCGCCCGCACGGTGAGCGAGACCTCGTCCACCGCCTTCACCACGCGGGTGCCGCGGGCGGTCACGTCGTGCGTGGACAGGCGGTCGAGCTCGAGCAGCGGCGCCTCGCTCATCGGGGCGCCGGCCCGGTGACCATCGGCCGCGCCGGATCGGCCAGCCACTCGCCGAGCGAGCCGTCGTAGACGGCGACGTCGCCGCGGCCCAGCAGCGCCAGCACGAACGCCACGCCGGTGGCCGCGATGCCGCCGCCGCAGTACGTCACCACGCGCGGCGCCTTCAGCGCGCCGGCCGCCTCCAGGCGCGCGCGCAGCGCGGCCGGCGACAGGAACGTGTTGCGCTCGCGATCGACGAGGTCGAGGAACGGCACGCTCACGCTGCCGGGAATGTGCCCCGGCCGGCCGTAGTGGGCGCCGCCCTCGCCGGTGTACTGCGCGTGCGAGAGCGTGTGCAGCGTGCAGACGGACGGATCGGCCAGCGCCGCCTCGACGTCGGTCGTGCGGGCCAGCAGCTCGGGCCGCGGCCGCGCCACGAACGTCGCCGGCGGATAGGCGCACGGCGCCGCGGCGACCGGGCGGCCCTCGGCCAGCCACTTCTCCCAGCCGCCGTCGAGCACGCCGGCCGCGTCGAAGCCGAAGGCGCGCAGCATCCACCACACGCGCGTGGCCCAGATGTGCGACTTCGCGCTGTAGAGCACGACCCGGGTGCCGGGGCCGACGCCGTGGCGCGACATCGCCGCGGCGAAGGCGGGCGCCGAGGGCAGCGTGAAGCGGTAGGGGCTCGCGCGGTCGGACAGCTCCTCGATCAGGTCGAGGTAGCCGGCGCCGGGCACGTGGCCTTTCTCCCAGTCGCCACGCCCCGTCAGGGCGCGGTACGTCGTGACCGGATCGGGCACGAGATGGGTCGTGCAGTCGAACACGCGCAGGTCGGCGTCGCCGAGGTGCGCCGCCAGCCAGTCCGTCTGCACGAGCAGCGGAACGTCGCTCATAGCTGTCTCAGCTGGGGGTCCAGCTTCACCCGCAGCCAGTCGCCCAGCAGGTTCGCGGCCAGGACCATCAGCACGATGCAGGCGCCGGGGAAGACGGTCAGCCACCAGTAGCCGGCCATCAGGCCCTTCTTGCCGTCGGCGAGCATCAGGCCCCAGGCGGGCTTGGGCGGCGGCACGCCGACGCCGAGGAACGACAGCGCCGCCTCGGTCACGATGACGACGCCCAGCATGAGCGTGGCCAGCACGATCGCCGTGTTCAGCACGTTGGGCAGGATGTGACGGCGCATGATCGTGCGCTTGGCACAGCCGGCCACGATCGCCAGCCGCACGAAATCGCGCTCCTTGAGCGAGAGCACCTCGCCGCGCACGACGCGCGCGTAGCGCGTCCAGTAGACGGCGCCCAGGATGATCACGATGTTCCACTGGCTCGGCCCCACGATGGCGGCCAGGAAGATCGCGTAGGTCAGCGCCGGCACCGCCAGCCAGGCGTCGGTCACGCGCATGACGACCTGGTCCACCCAGCCGCCGAGGTAGCCGGCGAGGATGCCGAGCGTCGTGCCGAGCACGCCGGCCACGATGACCGCTGTGAAGCCGACCACCAGCGACACGCGCGCGCCGAAGATGAGGCGCGAGAGCACGTCGCGGCCGATGTGGTCGGTGCCGAGCAGGTGCGCGGGGCTACCGCCCGCCACCCAGGCCGGCGGGTGGAAGCGCTCGGACAGCACGCCGATCTCGGGGTTGTAGGGGGCGATGTAGTCGGCGAACACGGCGACGAGGCCCAGCGTCAACAAGATGAGGATCGGCAGGACGGGCAGGCCCTCGGTGCGGAATGCGGCGAGCCGCCAGGCCATGGGCAGGGCGGCCGCGCGGCTGCTGCCGGCGGACTCAGCGCTCATAGCGGATCCTCGGGTCGATCACGGCGTAGAGGAGGTCGACGACCAGGTTGACGACGACGATCATGGAGCCGCCGAGCAGGACGGTGGCCTGCACGACGGGAAAATCGCGGAAGGCGATGCCCTCGTAGAGCAGCCGGCCGATGCCCGGCCACGCGAACACCGTCTCGACCACCACGGCGACGTTGACCATCAGCACCAGGTTGATGCCGGCCAGCGTGAGCACCGGGATGAGCGCGTTCTTGAACGCGTGCTTGGCGATGACCATCGCCTCCGGGAGGCCCTTGAGCCGCGCCAGCTTCACGTACTCCGAGCCCAGCACCTCGAGCATCGAGCTGCGCGTGAGCCGCATGTGGGCGGCGGCGAAGTACCAGCCGAGCGCGAAGGCCGGCATCAGCACGTGCCAGACGCTGCCGGAGCCCGAGGACGGCAGCCAGCCGAGGTAGACGGAGAAGAACAGGATCAGCAGCAGCCCCACCCAGAACGACGGCATGGACAGCCCGAGCAGCGCGAAGATCTTGCCCGCGCTGTCCCACCAGCCGTTGACGCGGACGGCGGCGATGATCCCGCTCGGGATGCCGATGATCAGCGAGAAGGCCATGGCCACCGCCGCCAGCAGCAGCGAGTTCGGCAGCCGCGACAGGTACAGCTCGAGCACCGGCGTGCGGTAGTAGAACGAGCGCCCGAAGTCGCCCCGCACGAGATCGCGCACGAAGGCGACGTACTGCACCGGCAGCGAGCGGTCCAGGCCGAGCTCGGTCCGCAGCGCGTCCATGTCGGCCTGGCTGGCGCCCGGCTCCACCAGCAGCACGGTGGGATCGCCGGTGACGCGCACGAAGAGGAAGATCGTGACGGACAGCAGGATCAGCGAGAGGAGGGCATAGCCGAGGCGCCGGATGACGAAGCGCTTCATGTGGCCCTGGCCTGTCGCATCGTAGAGTCCTCCGCTCTGGGGCGATCGGGACCGGCGAAGAAGAGGTAACGGATTATCCCCGAATAAGGACCGGTGTCAATATTCGGCAACGCGTTGCAGCGGCGCGGCGGGCCAAGCCCGCGAAAGCCGCGATTTCGGGCCCGGTACGGCTCTTGCTCCAGGGGAGAAGCGAGTTCTGCGAAGGTCGCGACCGGCAACGACTTCACGCCGGTCGCATCGCTCACCGACGCCGACTCGACCGCGCCCATCCGCCCCTGTGGGCGCGGTCTTATTTTTCCCCGGCCTTGTCCCCGGCCAGCCGGCGGCTGAGCGCCACCAGGCCCTCGAGCCGCCGGGCCGCCGCCCCCGAGTCGATCGAGTCGGCGGCCAGACCGACCCCGTCCCTGAGGTCGCGGGCCCGGCCGCCGGCGACCAGCGCCGCCGCGGCGTTCATGAGGACGATGTCGCGCCGCGCCCCCGGCTCGCCCTTGAGCAGGCTGCGGATGATCTGGGCGTTCTGCTCGCGGTCGCCGCCCTGCAGGTCGCGGATCGTGGCGCGCGGCATGCCGAAGTCCTCGGGCTTCACCATGAACGTGCGCACCGCGCCCTCGCGCACCTCGGACACGCGGCTCTCGCCGGTGTTGGAGATCTCGTCGAGGTTGTCGCTTCCGTGGACGACGAAGGCGCGGATCGTGCCCAGCTCGGCGAGCACGTGGGCCAGCGGCTCGGTCAGCGCCGCCGTGTAGACGCCGATGACCTGGGCGTTGGCGCCGGCCGGGTTGGTCAGCGGCCCCAGCATGTTGAACACCGTGCGGATGCCCATCTCGCGCCGCACCGGGGCCACGTGCTTCATCGCGGTGTGCAGCAGCGGCGCGTAGAGGAAGCCGATGCCGACCTCATCCACGCAGCGCCCCACCTGCACCGGCGTGAGCTCGAGGTTGATGCCGAGCGCCTCGACGACGTCGGCGGAGCCGCACAGCGAGGACACCGAGCGGTTGCCGTGCTTGGCGACCTTGAGGCCGGCCCCGGCGACCACGAACGCGGTTGCCGTCGAGACGTTGAAGGTGCCGGTGGCGTCGCCGCCGGTGCCGCAGGTGTCGATCAGCATCTCGCGGTCGGTGCCGGTCAGCGCGGCGACCTCGTCGGCGCGCGTGCGGATGCGCACGACCTTCTGCCGCATGACCTGGGCGAAGCCGATGAGCTCCTCGACCGTCTCGCCCTTCATGCGCAGCGCGGTCAGGAACGCGGCCATCTGCGCGTGGGTGGCGGCGCCGGACATGATGGCCTCCATCGCCGCCGCCGCCTCGATGCGGGACAGATTGCGGCGCTCGACCAGCGCGCGCACCGCCTCGGTGATGATGGGGGACGTCATGAGGCCGTTATGGTACCACTGGGCCTGAGCCGACAAGGAGGTGCCCGATGCGCGGAATCGTCTTCCTGGGCAATCGCAAGCTGGAGCTGCGCGAGTTCCCCGATCCCAGTCCGGGCCCCGGCGAGGTCGTGCTGGCCATCAAGGCCTCCGGGATGTGCGGCAGCGACTTCCACGCCTATCGCGCCACCGGCAACGCGGCCGCCGGGCTCGGCCTGGGCGGCGGCGGCACCCCGGTCATCGCCGGCCACGAGCCGTGCGGCGTCGTGCACGCCGTCGGCGCCGGCGTCGATCCCGCGCTGGTCGGCCGCCGCGTCATGAACCATCACTACAAGGGCTGCGGGCACTGCACGCATTGCCGCGGCGGCTGGTCGCAGCTCTGCCGCGGCGGCATCACCGTCTACGGCGTCACCGGCCACGGCGGGCACGCGCCCTACATGAAGGCGCCGGCCTTCACGTGCGTGCCGCTGCCCGACGCGCTCACGTTCGAGGAGGGCGCCGCCGTGTCGTGCGGCACCGGCACCGCCTACGGCGCGCTCCGCCGCCTCGACGTCTCCGGCCGCGACACGCTGGCCGTGTATGGCCAGGGCCCGGTCGGGCTCAGCGCGACGCTGCTTGGCCGCGCCATGGGCGCGCGCGTCATCGCCGTGGACACCTCGCCCGAGCGGCTGGCGCTGGCTCGCGAGCTCGGCGCCGAGCACGTGATCGACCCCCGGCAGGGCGATCCCGTGAAGGCGATCCACGACCTCACCGGCGGTCAGGGCGCGGAGACGACGATGGACTGCACGGGCCACCCCCAGGCGCGCGTGCACACGGTCAGGAGCGCGGGAACGTGGGGCCGCGTGGCGTTCGTGGGGGAGGGCAACACCGTCACGCTCGACGTCAGCAAGGACCTGCTGCGCCGGCAGATCACGCTGCACGCCTCGTGGACCTTCTCGAACACGATCCAGGAGGAGTGCGCCCGCTTCGTCGCCTCACGCAAGATCCCGCTCGGCACGCTGATCACGCACCGCTGGCGGCAGGAGCAGGCCGAGGAAGCCTACAAGCTCTTCGACACCCAGACGACGGGCAAGGGCGTCTTCATCTTCTAGCGCTCACGTGTCACGCGACGGCGAAGATCCGCCATTCGCCGGGGACGCCCTTGAGCGTGCGGACGCCGCGGTCGACGAAGGCGAGCCCGGAGCCGGCGACGAGGTCCTTCACGGTCCCCGAGACGAGCACCTCGTCGGCGGCGGCCTCGGCGGCCACGCGGGCGCCCGTGTGCACCGCGATGCCGGCCAGCTTGCCGCCCAGCACCTCGCACTCGCCGGCGTGGACGCCGGCCCGGGTGCGCACGCCGAGGGTGCGGGCGCCGTCGCGGATCGCCGTCGCGCAGCGCACCGCCCGCGCCGGGCCGTCGAACGCCGCCAGCAGCCCGTCGCCGGCGGTGTCGAGCTCGCGGCCGCCGAAGCGGCCCAGCTGCCGGCGCGCCATCGTGAGATAGCCCTCGAGCAAGTCCCGCCAGCGCCGGTCGCCGAGCGCCGCCGCCTGCTCGGTGGAGCCGACGATGTCCGTCATCACCACCGTGGCCAGCACCCGCTGCGCCTCCGACGACTGCCGCTGACCGGTGAGGAACTCGCCGATCTCGTCCACAGCGGCGTCGGCGTCGGCGCCCGCGAAGAAGTGATCGGGGCCCGGCAGCTCCACGAACCGGGCACCCGGAATGTGCTCGGCCAGGTAGCGGCCGTTGTCCGCGCTGATGAAGCGGTCGCCCCGGCTGTGCAGCACGAGCGTCGGCACCGACACCGCGCCGAGCAGAGGCCGCGCATCGGTCTCGTAGCTCATGCGCAGCAGCGCCGCCGCCGCGGCCGGGCTGGCCGCCATCCGCTGGTAGCGCGCCCACGCCTGCCGCTCGCGCGGGTCGCCGGCCAGCGAGGGCGCCAGGCCGCTCCAGAGCGCGCCGCGCCCCCAGCCGTTCTCGATGCGCGCCAGCACGTGCGCGAAGTCTTCGGACGGCACCCCGATCGGATAATCCGGCGCCCAGGCGATCCGCGCGAACGAATTGAACAGGATCAGAGCATGCGTCCGCGCCGGCTGGCTGGCCGCCAGCAGGATGTTCATCGGCCCGCCCTCGGAGACACCGAGCAGCGCTGCGCGCTCGGAGCCGACAGCGTCCATGACGGCGCGGATGTCGTCGATGCGTTGCTCGAGGCTCGGCAGCTCGTGGACGGGCACCGGGTCGGACATCCCGGTGCCGCGCTTGTCGATGAGGATCAGCCGCGCGAACGCGCTGAGCCGCTCGAAGAAGCGGCGCAGCAGCGGATGCTCCCAGCCGAGCTCCAGGTGCGAGATCCAGCCCTGGATGAAGACGAGATCGAGGGGCCCCGCGCCGGCGACCTGGTAGGCGACGTGCACGTCGCCGCAGCGCGCGTACTGGACGGCCGGCGTCTCGCCGGCCATCAGCGGAAGATCTTCTTCAGGCCTTCGACGCCCTCGTTGACGGCGCGCTCGGCGGGACTCAGCGGAGAGCCGGCCGCGCGCGGCGCCAGGCGGATGTGGATCTCGGCCGTCTGCCCGGCCAGGACCTGGATCTGGCGCATCTCGGTGGCGTAGCGCGGGTGCGTCACCCGCAGGCGGTAGGTGCCCTCGCGCAGCGTGCGGCGGGCCTCGCCGGTGCCGGCCGGCAGCGTCGTCACCAGCGCGTCCTTGGGCGTGAGCAGCTCGATCGTGGCGTCGGTCACCGGCTTGCCGGACTTCGCCTCCTGCACGATCGCCACCACCTCGCCGCTGTTGGCGGCCGTCGTCCGGCCGGGCCTCAGGTAGCCGTAGACGGCGCCCCCGATCGAGAGCAGCGCGGCGATGATCCCCAGCGTCGCCTGCACACGCGTCAGCGAGAGATGTCCGCGCAGGCGGATGAACAGCCCGGGCGTCTCGGGCGGCCGGGCGGGGGCGGGCTCGGGGGCGCGGTCGAGGCTCACGCGGCCTAGTGTACGCGGCCCGTCAGCGGCCCAGGTAGGCGCGCTTGATGCGCTCGTCGGCCAGCAGCGCCGCGCTCTCGCCGGCCAGCGTGATCGTGCCGTTCTCCAGCACGTAAGCGCGCTGCGAGCAGCGCAGCGCGCGCAGCACGTTCTGCTCGACCAGCAGGATCGTGAGCCCGTCGCGGTTGATCGCCGCCAGGTTGGCGAAGATCGCGCTGACGACGACCGGGGCCAGGCCCAGCGAAGGCTCGTCGAGCATGAGCAGCCGCGGGCGGGCCATCAGCGCGCGGCCGATGGCGACCATCTGCTGCTCGCCGCCGGACAGCGTGCCGGCCACCTGGCTGCGCCGCTCGGCCAGCCGCGGGAAGAGCGCGAACACGCGCGCCAGCGTCTCGGCGCGCCGGGCGTGGCCCTCGGCGCTGCGGGCGCCGAGCTCGAGGTTCTCCCACACCGTCATGGTCGGGAAGAGCTGGCGGCCTTCCGGCACGTGGGCGATGCCGGCGGCGACGATGGCCGCCGACCCCAGCCCGCTCAGCCGGCGCCCTTCCAGCTCGACCGTGCCGGCGCGCAGCGGCAGCAGGCCGGCGATGGCCCGCAGCGTCGTGGTCTTGCCGGCGCCGTTGGAGCCGATGAGGGCGACGATCTCGCCGGCGCGCACCTCGAGCGAGACGCCGCGCACGGCCACGACGTCGCCGTAGCCGGCCTCGACGCCCTCAAGCCGGAGCAGCGGCGGACTCCTCGTCGCCCAGGTAGGCCTCGATGACGCGCGGATCGTTGGCGACGGCCTCGGGGCGGCCCTCGGCGATGCGCTCGCCGTAGTTCAGCACGACGATGCGCTGGGCCAGCGACATCACGGCCCGCATGACGTGCTCGATCAACAGGATGGCGACGCCGCGCCGGTTGATCGCCCGCACCAGCTCGACGATGCGCTCGGTCTCGGCGTCGTTGAGCCCCGACATCACCTCGTCGAGCAGCAGCAGACGCGGCTCGGTGCCGAGCGCGCGGGCCAGCTCCAGCCGCTTGCGCTCGGCCAGCGT
>DASSLH010000581.1:0-2218 GCA_035689625.1 Candidatus Methylomirabilota bacterium
CCTGGAACGCGCCGCGGCCGCGCTGCGCGCGGGGGCTCTCGCCGCTGAGCAGCACCACCGGCGACTCCGCCATGCGCGCGCCGTAGAGCGCGGAGATCGCGTTGAGGTGGCCGGGGCCGGCGGTGAGCAGCGCCACGCCCGGCGTGTCGGTGAGTCGCCCCCAGGCGTCGGCCATGTGCACGGCCGCCGCCTCGTGGCGCGTGTGGATCAGCGCAAGATCGCGGCCGATCGTCGCGTCGTAGACGGACAGGATCTGATTGCCCGACAGCGAGAAGAGCCGCCGCACGCCGGCGGCGGTGAGCGCCTCGACGACCCGGTCGGCGCCGGTCACTCGCCGGCGACCGCGGCGATCAGCTCCGTCAGCTCCTCCAGCGTGGCGGCGTCGAGCGCGGCGGCCGGCGGCCGCACGCGGGCCGAGGCGAGCCACCCGCGGCGGCGGAGGATCTCCTTGCGGATCGCCAGCGACGTGCCGGGCACGGCGCCGGGCTGGCTCTCGTAGCGGATCAGCGGCAGCCAGCGATAGAAGAGCGCGCGCGCCTCGGCACGCCGCCCGGCCGCGAAGCGCGCGTGGATCTCGCGCAGCGCCTCGGGATAGGGAAAGCCGGTCATGGCGCCGGCGGCGCCGCGCGAGAGCTCCTCGAAGAAGTACACGCCGCCGAGTCCGCCGAACACGGGCACGCGGCGCGAGGCCAGCGCGTGCAGGCGCGTGAGCTTCGGCGGCGTCGGCGCCTCCTCGAGCTTGACGGCCTCGATGCCCGGCAGCTCGTCCACCAAACGCGCCAGGAACGGCGCCGGCATCACGACCTGGGTGGTGACGGGCTCGTCCTGCAGCACCAGCGGCAGGCGCGCGGCGGCGGCGACCGCGTGGTAGTACTCGGCCACCGCGTCGAGACTGCGGGCGCCGGCCGGCGGCGCCACCATGACCGCGGCGGCGCCGTGCTCGCGCGCCATCGTCGCGAAGGCGGCGGCCAGGTGCGTGCCCGACGCCGAGACGCCGACGGCCACCGGCACGCGCCCGCGGACTTCCTTGACCACGGCGTCCACGACGCGGCGGCGCTCCTCGTCGGTGAGCCGGTGCGCCTCGCCGGCGATGCCGAGGATCGTGAAGCCGCTGACGCCGGTGGCGAGCACGGACTCCACGAGCCGCGCCACGCCGGCCACGTCGAGGGCGCCGTCGTCGGTGAACGGCGTGGCGAGGATGTGGAAGACGCCCGACCAGTCGATCATGCGCTCAGCTCTGCGCCGCGATCGCCGCCTTCACGCGCCCGGGCGTGAACGGCACCGTACGCAGCCGCACGCCCACCGCGTCGAAGACCGCGTTGGAGATCGCCGACGGCACCACCGCCGCCGACGGCTCGCCGGCACCCCACGGCGGCTCCTGGGGCCGGCCGAGCAGCTCGACGTCCACGTGCGGCGCCTCGGGGAACGTCAGGATCGGGTACGACTTCCAGTCCAGACTCGTCACCATCGAACGGTTCCACTTCACCTCTTCCTTCAGGGTACGGCTCACGGTCTGGATCACGTTGCCCTCGACCTGCGCGCGCACGCCGTCGGGGTTGATGATCTGGCCGCAGTCGTGGGCGACCACCACGCGAGTGACGCGCACGGCGCCGGTGGCGCGCTCGACCTCGACGTCGGCCACGCAGGCGACGTAGGTGCGGACGTTCTCGTATTTCACGTACGTCACGCCGCGCCCGGTCGCCACCGCCGCCTTGGCCGCCTTCTTCGACGAGGGCCGCGGCGTCCAGCCGGCGCGCTTCGCGGCGGCCTTCAGCGTCTCGGCGCCACGGGCGTCGGTGAGATGCCGCAGGCGGAACTCGATCGGATCCACGCCGGCGGCGGCCGCCAGCTCGTCCATGAACGCCTCGTTGGCGTAGGTGTTCTGCATGCGACCCGGCGTGCGGATCCACGACGGCCGGAACGGCGTGGTCTCCAGCCGATGGCAGACGGCGTGCACGTTGGGGAGGGCGTAGCCGGGCGCCGAGTTCTGGAAGATGTTGCCGGGATTCTGCGCGTCCTTGCGCGGCAGGCCGGCCAGCGTGGCAGCGACGAGCGGCACGCCGTCGGTGATCGTCGTCAGCTTCGGGATCCAGAACTCGGACTGCCAGGCGACGATGGTGCCGGCCGCGTCGAGGCCGCCGTGCAGCTCGACCAGCGTGGGCGGTCCCTTGGGCTCCCAGCCGTGCTCGTCGTGGCGCATCCACTGCACGCGCACCGG
>DASSLH010000582.1:0-3095 GCA_035689625.1 Candidatus Methylomirabilota bacterium
GCCGCCACCCGGCCGAGGTAGTCGCCGGTCCGCGTGTCCACCTTCACCACGTCGCCCTCGTTGAGGAACAGCGGGACCTGCACGACGACACCGGTCTCCAGCGTGGCCGGCTTGGTGCCGCCCTGGGCGGTGTCGCCGCGCACGCCGGGATCCGTGCGGGTGATGGCGAGCTCGACGAAGTTCGGCACGTCCACCGCCACCGGCGAGCCGTCGATGTAGAGCACGTCCACCTCGATGTTCTCCTTGAGGTAGTCGCGCGCGTCCCCAACCTCGTCGGCCGACAGCGAGAGCTGCTCGTAGGTCTCGGTGTCCATGAAGTGGTAGCGATCGTCCCTGTACAGGAACTGCATGTGCTTTTCCTCGTACTCGACCAGCTCCACCTTCTCGCCGGACCGGAAGGTGTTGTCGATGACCTTGCCCAGCCGCATGTGCTTGAGCTTGGTGCGCACGAAGGCGCCGCCCTTGCCGGGCTTGACATGCTGGAAGTCGACGATGGCGTACGGCTGCCCGTCGAAGACGATGCGCAAGCCCTTCTTGAACTCCGCGGTCGAGACCTGCATGGAACCTTACCCTCTCCGTCGTGAGCGCGCCCGCAGGGCCGTCTCCAGCCGCTCGCGCGCCTCCATATTGTCCGGCGTCCGCCGCACCACGCGCGTGAGCACCAGCGCGGCCTCGTCGGCCAGCCCCTGCTCCAGGCACACCGTGCCGAAGGCGAGCGTGGCGAACGTGTCGTCGGCCAGGATCCGCGCCAGTCCGGCGCCGTCGCCGGGCGGCGCGGCGTCGGCGCGTAGCAGCGACAGCAGCGCCTTCGACTCGCGATCGCCGGGGTCCAGAGCGACGGCCTTCTCGAGGTGGCCGACCGCCACGTCGAGGCGGCCCGCCCGGCGGTGCACGTCGGCCGCCAAACGGTGACATTGTACGTCCTTCGGGCTGGTCTGCAGAATCGCGGTGATCTCCGCCAGCGCCGGCTCCAGCTGGCCCTCGGCGAGCAGCGTCTTGGCCAGGATGAGCCGCGCCGTCGTGTAGTGCGGCCAGCGACGCAGCCCCTCGCGACAGGCGGCGATGGCGTCGCCGGTACGACCGGCCTTGCGGTAGAGATCGGCGAGCTGCGCGAAGGTGAGCGACTGGGGATCGCGCGCCAGGCGCTCCTCGTGGCGGCGAATCGCGTCGGCGAGCGCGCGGTCTTCGCCCGGCGCGTTCATGTGCGAACTATACGGAGCGCCCGTTTTCATTGTCAACGCCGGGCGGCACGCTCGGCCAGGCGCGGATCGAGGTCGCGCAGCACGGCCACCTCGCGATCGACGCCGGCGTCGTCACCGAGCGCGCGGTAGGCGCGGACCAGCGCGTAGCGCGGCGGCGCCGCGCGCGGCGACAGCGCGGTCGCGCGCTCCAGCGCGGGCAGCGAATCGCCGGGGCGGCCGAGCGCGACGAGCGCCAGGCCGAGGCCGACCAGCGCGTCCACGTCCTCGGGCCGCCGGCCCAGCACCGCCGCGAAGTGCGCGCGCGCTTCCTCGGGCCGGCCGGCGTCGATGAGGGCGGCGCCGAGCTGGCGCTCCAGCGCGCCGCTGCGCGGCTGCCGCGCGAGCGCCGTCTGCAGATAGGGCACCGCCTCGGCGGAGCGGCCCGACGCCCACAGCGCCACGCCGAGATCGGTCTCGAAGCCGAGGTCGGGGCGCAGCGTCACCGCGCGGCTCAGCGGTCCCACCGCCAGCTGCGGCGCGCCGCCGTGCTGCCAGGCCAGGCCGAGGCCGTGCAGGCAGCGCGCGCAGTCCGGCGAGAACGTCGCCGCGTGATCCCACAGCGTGATGCTGTCGCCCCACACCTCGCTCTGCTGCCACGTGAGCACGCCGAGGCCGGCCAGCCACAGCAGCAGACCGCCGGCCGCCAGCCGGGCGCTGCCGGCGTCGAGCGCGCCCTCGCGCACCGCGCGCGCCAGCACGCAGACGCCGCCGCCGAGCAGCAGCGCGAGCGCCATGGTCGGCAGGTACGTGTAGCGGTCGGCAGTCAGCTGCGGGCCGCCGTGGATCAGCACGCCGCCGACGGGCGCGATGACGATCACGTACACGGCCCAGGCCGCCGCCGGCGCGGGCCATCGGCACCGCGCGAGGATCGCCACGATGACGGTCACGCCGCCGGCGATCAGGGGACCGAGCACCAGCCGGTGATCGGCGAGCGTCCAGCGGGCGGGGATCTCGTAGAGCGGCACCAGCCCCAGCGGCACCGCGGTCTTCTCGAGCGAGAACGTCAGCACGTGGCCGAGCAGCGCCGGCCGTACCCAGAGCGGATAGGCCGCCAGGCTCTTGACCTCGTGGGTCAGCGCCAGCGCCAGCGCGCCGCCGACGAGGGCGACGGCGGCGAACGGCAGGACGTCGGCGAGCGCGGCGCGAGCCTCGCGGCCCGCCAGCGCGCGCCGGTCGAGCGACAGCCGGCGCAGCGGGTAGACGTCGAGGACGAGGAGCACG
Organism: Candidatus Methylomirabilota bacterium; assembly: GCA_035689625.1. Lineage (GTDB taxonomy): Bacteria > Methylomirabilota > Methylomirabilia > Rokubacteriales > CSP1-6 > AR5. The sequence goes on from DASSLH010000582.1 coordinate 2,463, forward strand.
AGCGGCAGCGTCATGCCGATGGGCTTGGCGAGCATCGACAGCGCGTAGGCGGCCACGGCGGCGGCCAGCCAGCGCCGGCGCGCGGGCGCGGCGGCGTCCACCGCGCGCAGCCAGGCGAGCAGCGTGAGCACGATCAGCACGCCGGAGAGCACGTCGCGCCGCTCGGAGATCCACGCCACCGACTCGACGCGCAGCGGATGCAGCGCCCAGAACAGCGCGGCGGTGGCGGCACCCGCGCGCCGCACCGCCGGCGACACGCCGGGCACGGCGCGCGCCAGCAGGCGCTCGGCGAGGAGCACGAACGCCGCCGCCGTGGCGGCGTGCAGCACGAGGTTGGTGAGATGGTAGCCCCACGCGTTCCCGCCCCAGAGCAGCCAGTCCACGCCGAGCGTGAGCCAGGCCAGCGGTCCCCAGAAGTGATGGGTCGGCGGCAGCCCCAGCATCCAGGCCAGCTGGCCGGGACCGAGGCCGCGATAGCGGCTGTTGAGCACGAAGTTGTAGAGGTCGTCGAAGTCCACGAACTGGCCGCCCAGCGCCGGCAGGAAGGCCAGCAGCGTCACCGCCGCGACGCCGGTGGCGACGAGCACGCTGGTGCGGCCGCGGACGAGGGCGGGCGCGATCATCACGCGGCCA
>DASSLH010000583.1:0-2538 GCA_035689625.1 Candidatus Methylomirabilota bacterium
CGTCCGCCGGCGCGCCACCGGGAACGAGCTCGCCCAGCGTGTGCTCAAGGCCGTCGACGACGTGCTCCCAGCCGTAGCGCGCCTCGGCGTGGCGGCGGCAGGCCGCCCGCAGCGCGGCGGCGCCAGCCGGATCGCGACGCAGGCGGTCGAGGAACGCCAGCACGTCGGCCGCCATCCGGTCCGGGCCGGCGCCGAGGACCAGCGAGCGGTCCAGTGGCTCCAGCAGCTCGGGCGTGGCGCCCACGCGCGTGCCGAGCACCGGCGTGCCGGAGGCCAGCGCCTCCACCGTCACCAGGCCAAAGCCCTCCAGCTCGCGCGTGGGCAACACGAACACGTCGGCCGCCTGGTAGTAGCGCGGCAGGTCGATTTCGGGAATGAAGCCGAGGAACGTGACCTGCTTGTCCAGTCCGAGCGCGTCCACCTGCGCCTCGAGCGCCGGGCGCAGCGAGCCGGCACCGCCGATGAGCAGGTGAGCCTCCGGCATGCGGCGCGCGACGACCGCCATGGCACTCAGCAGCGTGTCCAGCCCCATGCGCGTCTCGAGATTGCGGACGGTGAGGAGCAGCGGCCGGTCCAGCGGCAGGCCCAGCTCGACGCGCAGCTGCCGGCGATCGGCGGCGGGCGCAAAGCGCGCGAGGTCCACACCGCCGGAGACCTTCACCACCCGCTCGGCCGGGATGCGATAGAGCTTCCACAACAGCGCCGCCGAGAAGTCGCTGAGCACGTGAATGCGGGTGGCCCGCCGCAGGCACGCGCGCTCGATCGCCCACAGCGCCAGCATGCCGGCCAGACCCGCGGCGCCGCCGAGGTGATGCGCGGTCATGCGGTAGCGCGAGCGATACTCGAGCGGCGCCGGCGAGTGGAACGTGTACAGCGACGGCAGGTGACGCGCCGCCGGCGAGGCGAGCACGCCGTAGCCCGACAGCGGCTGGTGGAGGTGCAGCACGTCGGCGTGGGCGAGCAGCGGCGCCGCCGACCGCCGAGCCTCCAGCACCGCCGAGCGCAGGAACGCGAACAGCGAGCGGTGGCTGGAAACGAACTCGACGACGTCCACGGGCCCGCGGCGCACGCGCCGCGGCGGCGTGTCGGCGGGCGCCCGGGACAGCACGCGCACCGCGTGGCCGCGGGCGGCCAGCCGGCAGCTCGCCTCCCACAGCACGCGCTCGGCACCGCCCTCCAGCGCGAGCGCGGAGACGTCGGACACGGTGAGCACCCGCAGGCTCACGCCACGCTCCAGGCGCCCCCGCGATCGAGGTACTCGCGCAGCCACAGCTCGGCCATCATGAGCGTCCACAGCCGGTCAGCGTGCGAGCGCCGGCCCGCGAGATGCTCGGCCTTGAGCGCCTCGACGACCTCCACACGAAAGAGGCCGCGCCGGCGCACGCGCCCGGGCTCGAGCAGATCCTCGAGGAGCGGGCGCAGGTCGCCGCGCAGCCAGCGCGCCAGCGGGACCATGAAGCCTTGCTTTCTGTGGTGCAGCACCGCCGGCGGCAGCGCGTCGGCCCAGGCCGCCTTCAGCAGCCCCTTGAGCCGCAACCCGCACGTCTTGACCGAGGGCGCGATGGCCAGGCTCGTCTCGATCACGCGGTGGTCGCAGAACGGCGCCCGGAGCTCCAGCGAGTGGGCCATCGTCATGCGGTCGGACATCACGAGCAGGTCGTTCGGCAGGTAGGTCGCCAGGTCGACGCGGAAGGCGCCGTCCATCGCCTCACCGTGGCCGCGGCCACTCCACGCCGCCCGCCCCTCAGCGTCGGGATCGCCGGCCAGGCGCGCGGCCAGCGCCGGGGTGACCAGCGCGGCCAGCGCCGCGTCGTCGAAGAAGCGCGTCCACGCCAGGTAGCGCTCGGGCAGCGGTCGCTCGCCGCCGGCCACGAACCGCGCCACCCAGTCCCCGAGGTTGCGGCTGCCGAACGACTCGGGCACCGCGCGCCGCGCGAGCGCGCCGACCGGGCCGCGCAGCCAGCGCGGCAGCCTCGCCCAGCGCTCGGACAGCGCCAGGCCGAGATAGCGCGGATAGCCGGCGAACGTCTCGTCGCCGCCGATGCCCGAGAGCGCGACCTTGACGTGGCGTGCGGTGGCGGCGGCGACCGCGAACGTGGCGATGGCCGAGGAGTCGGCGAAGGGCTCGTCGAAGGCCCGCACGATCGCGGGCGCCAGCTCGGCCGCCTTGGGCTGGAGGATCTCCTCGTGGTGCTCGGTGGCGAAGCGCTCGGCCACCTGCCGCGCGAAGCGCAGCTCGTCGTAGGACGCCGCCCCCGCGCCGAAGCCGACGGACACGGTCGTCAGGCGCCCCGGCGCGACCTCCCGTATGCTGGCAACGACAATGCTCGAGTCCACGCCGCCGGAGAGGAACGCCGCCAGCGGCACGTCGCTCTCCAGCCGCAGGCGCACCGCCTCGCGCACCTCGTGACGGATCCGGGCGGCGGCCTCCGGCAGCGCCGGCGGTGGCGCGGGCGACGGCCCGGGCGGCAGCGCCCAGTAGCGCCGCGCGGTCAGCCGGCCCTCGACGAACGTCGCGGTATGGCCGGGCGGCAGCTT
>DASSLH010000584.1:0-8666 GCA_035689625.1 Candidatus Methylomirabilota bacterium
GGCAAGTCGCTGCGCAGGCCCGACATCCCGGCCAAGGTCAGCGGCCAGCACACCTGGCTGCACGACCTGCGGCTGCCCGGCATGCTGCACGCGCGCGTCGTGCGCCCGCCGGCGCTGGGCGCCACGCTGCAGGGCGTGGACGAGTCGTCCATCGCCGCGATCCCCGGCGTGCGCGTCGTGCGCATCCAGAGCTTCCTGGCCGTGCTGGCCGAGCACGAGTGGGACGCCGTGCGCGCCGCCCAGGCGCTGAAGGCGACCTGGAGCGCCGGGACCGGGCTGCCCGAGCACGCGCGTGCGTTCGAGGCCATGCGAACCGGGCGCGTCGTGCGCGGCCAGGAGATCGTCCGCCGCGGCGATCTCGCGGCCCTGACGGCGCCGGCCGACGGCACCCGCACGCTGGCGGCGACGTACCGCTGGCCGATGCAGACGCACGGCTCGATCGGGCCCTCGTGCGGTCTGGCCGACGTGCGGCCGGGCCGGGCGACACTGTGGAGCTCGACGCAGAACCCGCACGGCCTGCAGGCGACGGCCGCGCGCTTCCTGGGCCTCGAGCGCGAGCACGTGCGCGTCATCTACCTGGACGGCGCCGGCTCCTACGGCGTCAACGGCGCCGACGACGCGGCCGCCGAGGCCGCGCTGCTCTCGCGCGCGGTGGGCCGGCCGGTGCGCGTGCAGTGGATGCGCCAGGAGGAGCACGGCCTCGATCCCAAGGGCCCCGCCCAGCTGCTCGATCTGCGGGGGGCGGTGGACGGCGACGGCCAGCTCGTGGCCTGGGACACGCAGGCCTGGCTGCCGATGGCGACCGCCAACCTGCCGAACGTGCCGCTGCTGTGTCTCGACGCCGCCGGGATCCCGCAGACGCCGGGGCGTTCGACCGGGCTCATCTACCAGAACATCGATCCGCCATACGCGGTGCCGAACCTCGACGCCGTCGTGCACTGGCTGGCCGACGCGCCGCTGCGCACCTCGGCCATCCGCGCGCCCGGCAAGATCGCCAACACGTTCGCGGTCGAGTCCTTCACCGACGAGCTCGCGGCGCTGGCCCGCGTGGATCCGCTCGACTTCCGGCTACGCCGCCTGGGCAACCCGCGCGGTGTCGAGGTGCTGCGCCGCATGGCCGCGCGCATGGGCTGGCAGTACCGGCCCTCGCCGAAGCCGGTCGATCGCACGGCGGCGGTGGCCACCGGCCGCGGCATCGCGTTCGTGCACTACAAGCACGACGAGAGCCTGGTGGCGATGGGCATGGAGGTCTCGGTCGAGCGGGCCAGCGGCCGCATCCACGTCACTCGCGTCGTCTGCGCGCAGGACTGCGGGCTCATGGTCAATCCCGACAACGTCCAGGCCCAGCTGGAGGGCAACATCCTGCAGACGCTCTCGCGCGCGCTGCACGAGGAGGTCGTCTGGAATCGCGACGGCGTGACGACGCTCGACTGGTCGTCCTACCCGATCCTGACCTTCCCCGAGGTGCCGGCGCTGGAGTTCGAGCTGATCCAGCGGCTCGATCAGCCGCCGCTGGGCGTGGGCGAGGCCGGCTCGGCGCCGGTGGCCGCCGCGCTCGGCAACGCCGTGTTCGACGCCACCGGCGTGCGGCTGCGCACGGTGCCGTTCACCGCCGAGCGCGTGCGGGAGGCGCTCAGCCGAGGGCCGTCGTGAGCGCGCGGGCGACCGTCTTCATCACCTTGATGCGCGCGTAGTTCTTGTCGTCGGCCGGGACCAGCACCCACGGCGCGTTCTCCATGCTCGTGCGCTCGATCATCTCGCAGGCGGCGGCGACGTAGGCGTCCCACTTGTCGCGGTTGCGCCAGTCCTCCACCGTGAGCTTGTACTGCTTGTAGGGCGTGGCCTCGCGGTCCTTGAAGCGCTGCAGCTGCACCTCGGGGCTGACGGCCAGCCAGAACTTCACGAGCACGATGCCGAACTCCGTCAGCTGCTCCTCGAAGGCGTTGATCTCGGCGTAGGCGCGCTGCCAGTCGGCCCGGCTGCAGAAGCCTTCCACGCGCTCGACCAGCACGCGGCCGTACCACGAGCGGTCGAAGATCGTCACCCGGCCCAGGCGCGGCAGGTGGCGCCAGAAGCGCCAGAGGTAGGGCCGTGCGTGCTCCTCGTCGGTCGGCGCCGCCACCGGGATGACCTCGTAGTTGCGCGCGTCCATCGCCGACAGCAGCCGGCGGATGGCGCCGCCCTTGCCGGCGGCGTCGGGGCCCTCGAAGACCAGCAGCAGCGACTCGCGCTCCTCGTACAGGCGTCGCGAGAGCAGGTTGATGCGGCCCTGCCACTTGAGGAGCTTTTCCTCGTACGCCTCGTCGGAGAGCTTCACGCTCAGGTCGAGCTGGCTGATGACGTTCACGCGCTTGAGCCGCGGCCGGTCGGGCACCAGCGGCGCCGGTCGCCGCGCCTCGACGGCGGCCAGCCGCTCCTCGAGCGCGGCCAGCAGCGTGCGGGCGACGGTGAGGCTGCGGTAGCGCTCGTTGCGCGCCTCGATGACGTGCCAGGGCGCCGCGGCCGTGCTGGTGCGCCGCAGCGCGTGCTCGCTGACCCGGCGGAACTTGTCGTACTTCTTGAAGAACTTCCAGTCGAGATCGGTGACGCGCCAGCGCTGGCGGGGATCCTTCTCGAGCGTGCGCAGCCGCTTCCTCTGGGTCCGGCGCGCGAGGTGCAGCCAGAGCTTGACGACCAGCGTGTCCTCCGCCTGCAGCATCCGCTCGAACTCCACGATGCGGTCGAGCGCCTGGTCGAGCTGGCCGTCGTCGATGCGGCCGAAGACGCGGTCCACGATCGGCATCGAGTACCAGGAGCCGAAGAAGATCCCCATCGTGCGCTTGGCCGGCAGCTGCCGCCAGAACCGCCACATCGGCGGCCGCTCGCGCTCCTCGTCGGTCGGCTCCCACATCGCGTGCACGCGGATGCCCCGCGGGTCCATCCACTCCAGCAGCAGGTTGACGATCTCGGCCTTGCCGGCGCCCTCCACGCCGCCCACCACCACCACGACGGAGAGCGGGGCGGCGCCGAGCCGCCTCTGGGCGGCCAGCAGCGCGGTGCGGACCTTGGGCGCCTCGCGCTTGTACTCGGCCTTGCCGACCTTGCTGCCGACCTCGGCAGACTCGAACATGGGCGCCTCCGTTCGCGACGATCGTGGCTCCGGGCGTCCGGGCAAGTCAATCCATCGCCCGGACTACGAAACGCGTGCAGGTGCGGCGGTTCGGTGGTCCACGGATAAAGGCGGGTCCCGGGCCCGGCGTCTGGTATCAAGGAAGGGTATGGCCACCGTCGTGTCCGCCGTGGAGATGGGCGCCCGGCAGCGGGAGATCTCGGTCTCGGAGTTCTTCACCAAGAATCGCCACCTGCTCGGCTTCGACAACCCGCGCAAGGCGCTGCTGACGTGCGTGAAGGAGGCCGTCGACAACGCGCTCGACGCCGCCGAGGAAGCCGGCATCCTGCCCGACGTCGTCGTGCGCGTGGAGGTCGTGGGCGAGGGCGGCACGCCGCCGCCGGCCAGCCAGGCGACGCGCTTCCGCGTCACGGTCGGCGACAACGGCCCCGGCATCGTGCGCCAGCAGATCCCGCCGATCTTCGCCAAGCTGCTCTACGGCTCGAAGTTCCACCGGCTGCGCATGAGCCGCGGCCAGCAGGGCATCGGCATCTCGGCGGCCGGCATGTACGCGCAGCTCACGACCGGCAAGCCGGTGCAGATCACCTCGCGCACCGGCCCCCGGGCCGCCGCCCACTACTTCGAGGTGTCCATCGACACCAAGCAGAACGAGCCGCGCATCTTCGAGTCCAGGAAGATCGACTGGGAGGTGCCGCGCGGCACCCAGGTGACGCTGGAGATCGAGGGACGCTACCAGAAGGGCCGGGCGTCGGTGGACGAGTACCTCGAGCAGACGGCCATCGCCAACCCGCACGTGGACCTCGTCTACCACACGCCCGAGGGCGACACGCGCAAGTACCCGCGCACGATCCAGGAGCTGCCCCCGCAGCCGAAGGAGATCAAGCCGCATCCCTACGGCATCGAGTTCGGGATGCTGCTGCGGATGCTGCACGACACCAAGAGCCACTCGCTGGCGGGCTTCCTGGCCGCCGACTTCAGCCGCGTGTCGCCGGCGATCGCCCAGGAGATCTGCAAGACGGCGAGGCTGTCGCCCGACGCCCGGCCGCGCAACACCCACGGCGCCGAGGCCGAGGCGCTCTACAAGGCGATCCAGGCCACGAAGATCATGGCGCCGCCGTCGAACTGCCTGTCGCCGATCGGCGAGCGGGCGATCTTGCACGGCCTCTACAAGCAGATCAAGGGCGAGTTCTACACCGCGGTGACGCGGCCGCCGTCGGTCTACCGCGGCAACCCGTTCGTGATCGAGGCCGGCCTGGCCTTCGGCAAGGGTCCCGAGCAGGCGGCGGCGACGGCGGAGGCGCCGGCGGCGCCGCTGGCCGAGGGCGAGCAGCACGACGAGGACGGCGAGCTGGCGCGGGTCATCCGCTACGCCAACCGCGTCCCGCTGCTCTACCAGCAGTCGGCCTGCGCGACGTTCAAGGCCGTGCTGGAGACGGCCTGGCGCAACTACGGCATCGCGCAGTCGCGCGGCGCGCTGCCGGCCGGACCGATGGTGGTCTTCGTGCACATGGCCTCGGTGTGGGTGCCGTTCACCAGCGAGTCCAAGGAAGCCATCGCCGACTACGATGAGATCCGCAAGGAGATCAAGCTGGCGCTGCAGGAGTGCGGGCGCCGGCTGGGCGTCTTCCTGCGGCGGCGCGAGCGGGCCAAGAGCGAGTTCCGCCGGCGCAACATCTTCGAGCTCTACATCGAGGAGGTCGTCGAGGCCTGCGCGCGGCTCAAGGGCGGCCGGTTCGCGAAGGAGAAGCTCAAGACGCAGCTGCAGAGGATCGCCGCCAAGCGCACCGGCGGTGCCAAGACCGACGAGATCCTCGGCCGCGAGAGCGGGCCCGAGGGGCTGCCGCACTCGATCATCGTCACGCCCGAGGGCGCCGAAGGCGAGGCGCCGGCGCTGCCGCCGGCGAGCCTGACCAACGGCGGGCCGCCCCAGGCGCCGGCGCCCGAGCCCGAGCTGCCGACGGCGGCGCCCGCGGCGAAGAAGACGGCGGCCGTCGCCAGGCGCGACAAGCGCGCGAAGGCGCGCAGGGCGGCGAAGTCGCTGGCCGCGAAGACCGGCGCCAAGCGGAAGAAGAGGTAGCGCGGCATGGCGAAGGCGAAGAGCACCGGCGCGGTCGAGAAGAAGCTGATCGGCATCGCCGACACGGTCATCACGGCGGCCTCCCTACGCCGGGATCCGACGCTGCTGATCCCCGTGCGCAGCCTGGCCAACGTGAACTTCAACGAGAAGCGCGGGCTCATCGAGATGGGCAAGCGCAAGCAGGAGCGCACGTTCTTCAACGTCGGCATGGCCAAGAAGTTCATGCAGACGGTGCTGGTGGCCGACGCGCTGGCCGAGCTGCAGCGGGCCAACCTCACCACGTCGCTCCGCGAGATCTACTACCGCACCAAGCACACGATGACGGGCTCGCACGAGAACACCTTCGACGGCCAGAACGAGTCGGACCCGCTGATCGAGGACCTCGAGGTCTCGCTCGCCGCGCTGCGCGAGGAGCTGCACGTGCGCGCCGAGAACGCCGGCAGCGTGGTGGGGCCGCTGGTGCTGGACGACGACGGCGACCGCGTGGACTGCGCGCGGCTGGGCAAGGGCGGCTACTCGGTGCCCTCCATCGTGGAGCCGGAGTACATCAGCATCCGGCGCTGCACGGCCGACTTCGTCCTGCTGGTCGAGAAGGGCACGCAGTGGAACCGGCTGTCGGAGGACAAGTTCTGGCGCCGCTACAACTGCGTGCTGCTGACCGGCAACGGCCAGCCGCCCCGCGGCGTGCGCCGCCTGGCCCGTCGCCTGCACGAGGAGTACAAGATCCCGGTCTACGTCCTCGTGGACAACGACCCCTGGGGCTACTACATCTACTCGGTGGTCAAGCAGGGCTCGATCAACCTGGCCTTCGAGAGCGAGCGCATGGCGATCCCGAAGGCGAAGTTCATCGGCCTGTCCAGCGCCGATCCCGACCGCTACGGGCTGCCGCGCAACGTCGGCATCAAGCTCAACGACAAGGACATCGCCCGCGCCAAGGAGCTGACCAAGTACCGCTGGTTCCAGAAGAAGCACTGGCAGGACGAGATCAAGCGGATGCTCGCCAGCGGGCTCAAGTACGAGCTCGACGCGCTGGCCAACAAGGACTTCCGCTACCTCACCAAGACCTACCTGCCGCGCAAGCTCAGAGAGCAGGACTGGCTCGACTAGGCCGGCGCCGGCCCGGGGGCGCCAGGACCCCGGACCGGCCGGCCGCCGGCTCAGGTCTGGATCGTGCGGGTCTCGCCCGGCTTCATGACGACGACGTTGACGTTGTGCGCGATGCGCGCCATCGCCTCGCGGAACTCCTCGGCGGCCTCGGGGCCCTTCACCAGGGGGTTGTGCGCGTAGTGCACGGGGATCGCGTGTGACACGCCCATCCACTGGCAGGCGCGCGCGGCGTCCTCGGGGCCCATCGTGAACCCGCCGTCGCCCACGCAGACGATTCCCAGGTTCGGCTGGTAGCGCTCGCCGAGCATCTTCATGTCGCCGTAGAGGTCGGTGTCGCCGCTGATGTAGACGCGCATGCCGCCGATGTCGAGCATGAATCCCGCCGAGGGAAACCCGTGGAGGTTGGAGTGCACGGCGGGCACCAGCCGGACCGTCATCGCGCCGTGCTTCGCGACGCCGCCGAAGTTGATGCTGTTGCCGGCGTTGGGCACGACCTTGGCGGGATCAAGGCCGGCGCTCTTGAGGTCGTCGACCAGACCCTTGCGGAACAGGTCGCTCTGACCGACCGTCATGACCGGCACCCCGGCCCCGGCGAGGCCCTTGAGCATGTCGAAGAAGTCGCCGATGTGGTCGCCGTGATCGTGCGTCAGCAGCACGAAGACGGCCTCCGGCTTCTTGCCGGCCACGTACTGAAAGAAGCCTTCCTTCGTCGCGTACTCCGGCGGCTTGGCCACCGAGAACCTCGTCCAGCCAGAGTTGTTCCAGATCCAGGCATCGGCGTAGGCGATCTGCTTGTAATCGGGAGTGGCCAGCTCGGCGACGCCGCCGCCGAGCCACCGGACCGTGATCCGGCCGCCGGTCATGCGGCCGCCGCCGCCGCTGGGCGCCTGCAGGGCGCCGCTGCACGCGCTCATCGCCAACCCGCCGCCCAGCGCCAGCATGCCGCGGAGTACCGCGCGCCTTCCCATCGGGACTGCCTGGAGCTTCTCCATGCGATCACCTCGCTCGAGGAGTGACGACTCGACGGGGAAGATACCATCGAGTGCGTTCGTCCGTTCCCGGCGTGGCGCAGCGCGGTATCATCCGCCCTCAGAGTGGCGCTCGGCGCGTTCCGGCATCGCGACTTCCGGCTGTTCTGGAGCGGACAGCTCGTCTCGCTCATCGGCACCTGGATGCAGAGCGTCGGCCAGTCGTGGCTGGTGCTCGAGCTGACCGGCTCGCCGTTCTCGCTGGGGCTCGTCAACGCGCTGCAGTTCACGCCGATCCTCTTCCTGTCGCCGGTCGGCGGCACGCTGAGCGATCGCCTGGGCAAGCGGCGCATCCTGCTCGTGACCCAGGCCGCGATGATGGTGCAGGCCTTCGTGCTGGCGCTGCTCGTGCGCAGCGGTCACGTTCGCTACTGGCACGTCGCCGTCCTGGCGGTCGTCTACGGCCTCGGCCGGGCCGTGGACATCCCCGCCCGCCAGGCGTTCATCACCGATCTCGTGGGCCGCGCCGACCTGCCGAACGCCGTCGCCCTGAACTCCGTCGTCTTCAACGGCGCCCGCATCGTCGGCCCTGGCCTGGCCGGCCTGCTCATCGCGCGCTTCGACATCGCGCTGGCGTTCTTCCTCAACGGCGCCAGCTTCATCGCCGTGCTGATCGCGCTGCTGGCGATCCGCACCGAGGGGCATCCGGATCCGGCCGGCCGCCTCGGCGTCCGCGAGGGCCTGGCCGGCGCGCTGGCCTACGCGGCGGGCACGCCGGCGGTGGCGTTCACGCTGGGGCTGCTGGTCGTCGTGAGCCTGCTGGCGCTGAACTTCAACGTCATCGTCCCGCTCATCGCGCGCGACGTGCTCAACCAGGGCGCCGAGGGCTTCGGCCTGCTGATGTCCTCGCTGGGGGCGGGGGCGATCGCGGGCGCGCTGGGCGTGGCGGCGCTGCGCCGGGGGCGGCCGACGCTGTCGCTGCTGGCCGGCTCCGGCGCCGTGCTCTGCGCGGGCGTCGCCGTGCTCGCGCTGGCGCGCCAGTTCGCCGTCGCGGTGGCGATCCTCGCGGTGCTCGGCTGCTTCCAGATCGTCTTCTCGACCGGCTGCAACACCGCGCTGCAGCTCATCACGCCGGACGCGCTGCGCGGGCGCGTGATGGGGCTGTACGCGATGGCGTTCGCCGGCATGACGCCGTTCGGCTCGCTGCTGATCGGCACCATCGCCGAGCGCCTCGGCGTGCGCGCGGCCTGCGCGCTCGGCGGCGCCACCGGGCTGCTGGCGGTCGGCGCGCTGGGGCTGGCCGCGCGCCGCCGGATCTCCTCGGGCGGGGGCTAGCGCCTGGCGGTCAACACTCGGGAACTCTGCCAGCCTCGATTGGCAGCTCGACGGTGAAGATCGTGCCCTT
>DASSLH010000585.1:0-2817 GCA_035689625.1 Candidatus Methylomirabilota bacterium
GCGCGCGCGACGGCGGCCGACGTCAGGCGGTCTGCGCGAGCGGACCGCGGAGCAGGCGACCGGGCAGCGCGCCCGTGTGCTGTCCGTCCTTCAGCAGCACCTGGCCGTTGACGACCGTGGCGGCGACGCCGCGGCAGCGCTGGATCAGCCGCTTGGCCCCGGCCGGCAGGTCGTGCACGACCTGGGGCAGGTCGGCGGCGATCGTGTCGGGATCGAAGACCACGAGGTCGGCGGCCAGCCCCTCGCGCAGCAGGCCGCGGTCGGCGAAGCCCCACTGCGTGGCCGGCACCAGCGTCAGCATGCGCACCGCCTGCTCGAGCGTGAACGCCTGGCGCTCGCGCACCCAGTAGGCGAGCAGGTGCGTCTGCAGCGAGGAGTCCATGAGCTGGGAGACGTGCGCGCCGGAGTCCGAGAACGTCACCACTGCGCGCGGCAGCCGCATCAGCTCCAGCGCGATGTCCTGGTCCTCGTTGGCGATCGGCTGCAGGAAGAACGCGTCGAAGTCGCGCTCCAGCGCCAGGTCGATCATCGCCTCGACCGGGTCGCAGCCGCGCTCGCGCGCGATCTCGGCCAGCGAGCGATGGGTGCCGTGCACGCTCTCCATGAAGAAGATCCACTCGAAGACCGCCGGCCGCGCCTCGGTGCCGCGGGGCGCGCCTTCGAACCGCGCCCTCGCCGCCTGCACGAGCTGCGGGCGCAGGGCGGGGTCCCGGAACTTCGCCTTCTGGGCCTCGAGCGGCAGCTTCCGGATCTCGTTCCAGACCGGCATCTTGTCGAACGGCGTCTGCGTGCGGAAGGACAGCACCGCCGAGAGCGCGCGGCTGTGGACCTGCGCGAACATGCGCCCGCCGGCCGCCGCCGTCTCGTCCAGCAGGTTCACGTAATCCTTGTAGACACCGGGCGCATCCTTGCGAGAAAAGAGGCCGAACGTGATCGGTCGGCCGGTCTCCGCGGCCAGGTCCCGCAGGCGGACATGATAGTCGCGGCGCCTGGCCGGGTCGGTGTCCCGGCTGCGGTCCACGTTCTCACCGGCCAGCTCGAAGACGCCGGCGTTCAGCTCGCCCATGACGCCGACCAGGCGGCGCACCTCCGACCAGTCGGCCATGCGGCTGGCGACCGGCCGGCGGTCGGGCGTCTCGTGGCTAGGCGAGCGCGAGGTGGTGAAGCCCATGGCCCCGGCCAGCAGCGCGTCGCGCAGCTCGGCCTCCATCGCGCGCAGGTCGTCCTCGGTCGCCGGCCCGTCGAAGGCGCGCTCGCCCATGACGAAGGTGCGCAGGGCGGAGTGGCCGAGGTAGCCGGAGTAGTTGATGCCCTTGGGCAGGCGCGCTAGCGTGTCCAGGTACTCGCGGAACGTCGTCCACGACCACTCGATGCCGACGTTCATGGCGTCGGCCGAGATGTCCTCGGCGCGCTCGAGGTTGCGCATGACGAGGTGCTTGTCCTTGTCCGCGCACGGCGCCAGCGTGAAGCCGCAGTTGCCCATGACGACGCTGGTGATGCCGTGCCAGCACGAGCACGTGCCGAGCGGGTCCCAGAAGATCTGGGCGTCCATGTGCGTGTGGCCGTCGATGAAGCCCGGCGCCACCACGCGGCCCTCGGCGTCGATGACCTCGCGGGCCTGCTCGCGGATGCGCCCGATCGAGGCGACGCGGCCGTCGCGGACGCCGACGTCGGCGCGGTAGCGGGGCAGGCCCGAGCCATCGATCACCACGCCGTTCTTGATGACGAGGTCGTACGACATTCGCTCGCTCCTCTCACGGCTCCCAGGGGCACTGCGGGTCGTCGTGGCCCAATCGTACTACAGCGCCCCGCCGCTTATACTGCACACCGCTGACAGGAGGTTTTGCCATGGCACTGCTGAACGGCAAGGTGGCGGTGGTGACGGGCGGGGGCACGGGGATCGGGCGCGCGGTCTCGATCGGCCTGGCGGCGGCCGGGGCGGCGGTGGTCGTCAACGACTACGGCGTGAGCGTCGACGGGCGCGATCCCTCCAGCGAGCCGGCCAACGAGGTGGTGGCGACGATTGCCAAGGTCGGCGGGCGCGCGATCGCCAGCCCGGAGAGCGTGGCCACGATGGCCGGCGGCCGCAACGTCGTCAACCTGGCGCTCAAGGAGTTCGGCGACCTGAACATACTCGTCTGCTGCGCCGGCATCCTGCGCGAGCGGATGATCTTCAACATGTCCGAGGACGAGTGGGACGCCGTCATCGCCGTGCACCTCAAGGGCCACTTCACGGTGATGCAGCCGGCCACCGCCCACATGCGCGAGAAGAAGCGCGGCAGCATCGTGACGTTCACGTCGGCGGCGGGGCTGGAGGGCAGTCCTGGCCAGCCGAACTACTCGGCGGCCAAGGAGGGCATCGTCGGGCTCACGCGCTCGACCGCGCTGGCGATGGCCAAGTACGGCGTGCGCTGCAACGCGATCTCGCCGACCGCGGACACGCGCATGACCCAGCGCCTGCCCGGCGAGCGCCGCGCGGCCGCCACCGCCACCCCGCCGGAGGCGATCGCGCCGGTCGTCGCGTTCCTGGCCAGCGACCGCGCCGCGCACATCACCGGCCAGGTGATCGCCGTGCGCGGTACCGAGGTGAGCGTGATGTCGCATCCGGCGCCGCTGTGCACCGTGACCGGCGCTCAGCCGTGGACCCCGGAGGCGCTGGCCGACCTCTGGGATCGCACGCTCGGCCAGGACCGCCTGCGCCGGCTGGATACGATGAAGATTGCCTGGCCGCCGAGCGCGCCGGGCGCGTGAGCTAGATTTCCGAGTAGCCGGTGCCGCGGGTGTCGACGCCGCGACCGCGCGCGTCCTCGATCCAGC
>DASSLH010000586.1:0-3762 GCA_035689625.1 Candidatus Methylomirabilota bacterium
GCACGGGCACGCCGAGCGCGCGGCCGTTGAGGTCCCACAGCGCCATCTCGACGGCAGCGCGCGCGAACGGGTTGCCCTGCACGCGCCGGCCCATCTCCAGCCGCAACGCCTCGAGCTGGGTCGCGTCGCGGCCGCGCAGCCACGGCACGACGTAGCGCTCGAGCGTGGCGGCGATCGACTCCGCCGACTCCTCGCTCCACGTCGGGCCGCCGAGGCAGGCGGCTTCGCCCCAGCCCACCAGCCCCTTGCGCGTCTCGATGCGCACGAAGACGAAGTTCACCGCGCGCAGCGTGGTGAACGACATGGCGTGGGGGCGGCGGACCGGGATGTCGGCGAGGACGAGCCGGACGTCGCCGATGATCACTCGGCGTCGGGACCCTTGTCGTGGTGCACGGCGCCGCCCCGCGCGAAGCGGCCCGGGTCGAACAGCGACAGATCGAGCGAGGAGCGCCCGTCCAGCAGCCACTCCGCCACGTGCTGGCCGGTGGCCGGCGAGTGCTGGAAGCCGTGGCCGCCGAAGCCGACGGCGAGGAAGAAACCCTCCACGCCCGGGGCCCAGCCGATGATCGCGTGGTCGTCGGGCGTGAGCGGACGGAGGCCCGCCCAGCCGCCCGCGATGCGCGCCTTCTCCACGATCGGGATCCGGTGCAGGGCCTTGTCCACGGTCTCGTCGATGCGCGCGCGGTCCACCGGGACCGTGAAGTCCTCGCCGATGTCCTCGACGTCGCCGGGCGAGAGCAGCAGCTGCTCCATCTCCTTGCGGAAGTAGAAGCCGCTGGCGCGGTCGGTGGTGAGCGGCACCGGTCCCGGGATCTCCGGGAACGGCTCGGTGTAGAAGATGTGGCGCCGGCGCGGAAGCACCGGCACCTGCACGCCGGCCAGCCGGCCGATGCGCGCGGCCGCCGGTCCCGCCGCGTTGATCACGACCGGCGCCGACACTGCGCCCTCGCGCGTCGTCACGCCGCTCGCGCGGCCGCGCTCGACGGTGATCGCCGTCACCTCGACGCCCTCGGCGATGCGCGCGCCCAGCTCGCGCGCGCGGCGCGCGAAGCCGTTGGTGACCTCGGCCGGGCCGGCCATGCCGTCGGTGGGTCCCCACACCGCCGCGGTCAGATCGTCCACGCGCAGGGCCGGCACGATGGCCTTGGCCTCGGCCGGCGTGATCTCGCGCACGTCCACGCCGAGGCGCCGCTGCAGCGTCATGCGCTCGCGAAAGCCCGCCAGGTCCTGCGCGTCGGCGACGAGGAAGAGATAGCCGATCGTGCGATAGCCGATGTCGACGCCGAACTCCTCCTCGAACCGCTCGAACACGCGGATGGCCTCGAGGGAGAACTGGACCTCGGTCTCGGTGGGAAACTGCGAGCGGATGCCGCCGGCCGCCTTGCTCGTCGTGCCGGCGCCTACGGCCTCGCGCTCGAGCACGAGCACGTCACGCTGGCCGCGCTTCGCGAGGTGATACGCGATGCTGCAGCCCACGACGCCGCCGCCGACGACGACCACGCTCGCGGTCCTGGGCAGGGCCATGAGGTAAGGAAGATATCATCTTCCCCGCCATGAGCGTGCTGCTCCTCACCGGCCGGCCCGGCAGCGGCAAGACGACCGCGCTGCGGCGGGCCGCGGAGCGGCTGGCGGGCCGGCGCCTCGGCGGCTTCTACACCGAGGAGATCCGCCGCCGCGGCGGCGAGCGGCTGGGATTCCGGGCGGTGACCTTCGAGGGCGAGGCCTGGGACCTCGCGCGCGTCGATCGCCCGGGACCGCCGCGGGTGGGGCGCTACGGCGTGGATCTCGCGGTGATGGAGCGGCTGGCTGCGCGACTGGCGCCGGACGCCCGCGTGGACGTCTGGCTCGTCGACGAGATCGGCAAGATGGAGTGCCTGTCGCCGGCGTTCGTCGCCGCCATGCGCGCGCTGCTCGACGGCCCGGTACCGGTCGTGGCGACGATCGCCCTGCGCGGCGGCGGCTTCATCGCCGAGGTGAAGCGGCGCCCCGGCGCCGAGCTGCGCATGGTGACGCCCGCCACCCGCGACGCGCTGCCGGCGGCGATCGTCACCTGGCTGCAGGCGCGCTAGAGAGCAGCGCCAGCACGGCGGCGGCGAACTGGGCCGGCGCCTCCTGCGGCACGTTGTGCCCGACGCCGGCGAGCACGCGCCGCTCGTACGGTCCCTTGAAGAGCGCCGCGTGACGCTCCGACGTCGCCACCGCGCTCACGCCGTTGTCCTCGCCGTGCAGCACGATCGCGGGGACCGTGATCGGCGGCTGGGCGGCCAGGCGCCGCTCGCTGTCCTCGACGGCGGGATCGCCGGGCGCCAGCCCGTAGCGATGGCGATAGGAGTGGATGACGACCTCGACGAAATCGGGATTGTCGAAGGCGGCCGCGGTGCGCGCGTAGGTGGCCTCGTCGAAGCGCCAGGTCGGCGACCACAGGCGCCAGAGCAGCCGGCCCAGCTCGTGGCGGTGCTTCGCCAGCCCCGCCCGGCCGCGCTCGCTGTGGAAGTAGTACTGGTACCAGAGCGCCAGCTCGCGCTCGGGGGGCTGCGGCTGCATCGCGCGCGCGATGTCCTGGATGTTGTAGCCGCCGCCGGAGACGAGCCCGCGCACGCGCTCCGGCCACAGCGCCGCCACGACGCAGGCGGCGCGGCCGCCCCAGTCGTAGCCCGCCACGACCGGCTCGCGCAGCGCCAGCGCGTCGAGCAGGGCCGCCAGGTCGTGGCCGAGCGCGGCCTGCTGCCCGGAGCGCGGCGTGTCGGGCGAGAGAAAGCGCGTGGCGCCGTAGCCGCGCAGCCAGGGGACGATCACGCGGCAGCCGGCCGCGGCCAGGCGCGGCGCCACGTCGTCGTAGGCGTGGGCGTCGTAGGGAAAGCCGTGCAGCAGCACGACCGGCCGGCCGTCGCGCGTCCCCGTCTCCTCGTAGGCGACGTCCAGAACGCCGGCCGCGACGCGCTTCAGCACGGCTCTCCCTGGACCACGCTCACGCCGTCGCCCGCGCCGGCGCCGTCGGCGCCAGCAGGCGCGTGCCGAGGCTGACCAGCAACCGGCCGACGCGCATCCGCCACGGGCGCCGGGGCTGCAGCGCGGCGGCCTGCGCCTGCGCGCGCAGGTCCTCGATGCGCTCGCGCGACATCATCTCCAGGCAGTACTCGTTCATGTCCATGACAGCGACTCCTGCGCGACCCGGGCGGCCGGCCGCGGCGCCGCCGGCACGGGCGGCGCCTGGCGGCGCAGGCGCAGCTCGTAGGCCGCGTGTCCGAAGACCTCGTCCACGGTAGTCAGGACGGCCGCCGCCAGGTCCGGGCGCTCGGCCGGCAGCGCGACGCTGACGTCCCAGTGCCCGCGGCGGCGCCGCACGAACGGCGCCACCAGCGCGCCCAGGCGCCCGTGCAGCGCGTCGGTGAGCGCGATCTGTCGCGCGATCTCGGCCTGCCGGGCGCGCGCGCGTCGCTCCGTGCCCACCAGCAGCGCGAGCGTCAGCAGCAGCGGCGAGGCGGCCAGCAACCCTCCCACCAGCGTTTCCATGGATCGCCTCCTTCGCTTCCTGTGACCCCGCCCAGGCGCGCGCGTGAAACGGCGAGATCAGCCCGCGAGGGGGTGCAGGTCCGGGCGGCAGGCGGTGCAGGGCTCGAGGCCGATCGCCTCGGCGAGGTCACGGCGCGCGAAGAGCTTCACGCGGCCGAGCGGGCGGCGGAGGATCTCGCCGCACGTCGGCAGGCAGTACTGATGCTCCGGATTCGGATCGTAGTGGTACATCGCGCGGCGCTCGATGCG
>DASSLH010000587.1:0-4318 GCA_035689625.1 Candidatus Methylomirabilota bacterium
TCGATCGCTCGGTCCCGCCCCGTCCCTATCGCGCCGCCGCGCAGCTCAAGACGGCGCCGGCGCGGCGGTCTTCATGAGGATCGAGGTCGTCGAGAACCAGATCGAAGCGGCGCTCAAGGCCCTCAAGAAGCGCATGCAGAAAGAGGGCCTGTTCCAGGAGATGAAGCGCCGCGCGCACTACGAGAAGCCGTCGGTCAAGCGCAAGCGCAAGCAGGCGCAGGCGCGCCGCAAGCGCCGCAAGGCGATGCGGCGGCAGCAGCAGCCCGAAGACGATTAGGCCCGGAGGGGGACTTCGTCCCCCTTCCGGCGGTCGTCGCGCGCCGTTCCCGTCCTCTCCTCTTCCGTCTCAGCTCAGCAGGTCGAGGTTTACCAGCCGGCTGAGTTCTTCCAGGGCCTCGCGTGGATCGTCGACCTTGATCGTCGTCATGCCCAGGGCCCGCGCGGATTTCAGGTTCTTGCCGATGTCGTCGAGGAAGGCGGTGGCAGCGGGCGCGAGGCCGAGCTCGGCGCAGGCGAGCAGATAGATCTTTGGGTCGGGTTTTCTGAGGCCGACGACCCTGGACTCGATGAAGACGTCGAAGTGACTCTGGAGCGCGTGCGGAACGAGCTGGTCGGGACCCGAGCGTTTCCAGTTGTTGGTGAGCGCGCCCACGCGCAGGCCGCGCGCGCGCAGCCGGCGGATCGCCTCCAGCATGATCGGGCGGGCGACGGCGGCGGCGGCGATGGCGGCCATGATCGCGGCGCCGTCCACGTCCAGGCCGTGGGCGCGGCACTCGGCCTCGAACGGCGCGCAGAACGTGTCGGCGTCGAGCTCGCCGCGCTCGAGGCGCGCCCACGCCCCGCGCTCGCCGGCGGCGACGACGACGCGGTTGATCGCGTTGGCCGGCAGGTCGCGCGCGCGCTCGTAGCGCGCCAGCGCGTGCAGCGGCGAATCCATCACCACGCCACCCATGTCGAAGAGCACCCCCGCGATGGACACGCCCGCCATTGTAGGCGTACCATCCCCGCGTCTCCAGGAGGTCCACACCCATGACAGCCATCACCCAGTCCGTCGATCTCGACCGCCGCGGCCGCGTGGCGGTGCTGACGGTCAACAATCCGCCGGTAAACGCGCTGAGCCAGCACGTGCGCCAGGGCCTGCGCGACGGCATCAAGCAGGCGCTCGGCGACAGCGCGGTGAGCGCCGTCGTCATCGTGTGCGGGGGGCGCACGTTCATCGCCGGCGCCGACATCACGGAGTTCGGCAAGACGCCGCGCGAGCCCGGCCTGCACGAGGTCCTCGACATGATCGAGTCGAGCAGCAAGCCGGTGGTGGCGGTCGTCCACGGCACCGCGCTCGGCGGCGGCCTCGAGGTCACGCTGGCCTGCCATTACAGAATCGGCGTGAAGGACGCGCGCTTCGGCCTGCCCGAGGTCAAGCTCGGTCTGCTTCCGGGCGCGGGCGGGACTCAGCGGCTTCCCCGTGTCGTCGGTGTCGAAAAGGGTCTTTCCATGATGGTCAGCGGCGATCCGATCCGCGCCGACGAGGCGCTCAAGCACGGCCTCATCGACGAGGTCGTCGAGGGCGACCTGGCCGCCGCCGGCGTGGCCTTCGCCGAGAAGGTCCTCAACGAGAAGCGCCCGCTGAAGAAGATCCGCGACCTCGACGACAAGCTGGCGGCCGTGCGCGGCAAGCCCGAGGTCTTCGCCAACTTCCGCAAGTCGGTCGCGCGGCAGACGCGCGGCTTCCGGGCGCCCGAGAACATCATCAAGGCGGTCGAGGCGGCCGTGAGCCTGCCGTTCGAGGCGGGCATCAAGCGGGAGCGCGAGTTGTTCACCGAGCTGTTGACCTCGCCGGAGTCCAAGGCCCAGCGCTACTTCTTCTTCGCCGAGCGCGAGGCGGCCAAGATCCCCGACGTGCCGGCCGACACGCCGGTCAAGGACGTCAAGAAGGCGGCGGTCATCGGCGCCGGCACCATGGGCGGCGGCATCGCGATGAACTTCGCCAACGCCGGCATCCCCGTCACCGTCGTCGAGGTCGCCAAGGAGGCGCTCGACCGCGGCCTCGGCATCGTGCGCAAGAACTACGAGGCCACCGCGGCCAAGGGCCGGCTGACCGCGCAGGACGTCGAGAAGCGCATGGGCCTGATCAGCGGCAGCACCGACTTCAACGCGATCAGGGACGCCGACATCGTCATCGAGGCCGTCTTCGAGGAGATGCCGGTGAAGAAGGAGGTCTTCGCCAGGCTCGACGGCCTCGCCAAGCCCGACGCGGTGCTCGCCACCAACACCTCCACGCTCGACGTCAACGAGATCGCCTCGGCCACCAAGCGGCCGGAGAGCGTGATCGGCATGCACTTCTTCAGCCCGGCCAACGTCATGCGCCTGCTGGAGAACGTGCGCGGGGCGAGGTCGTCGAAGACGACGGTCGCCACCGCGATGACGGTCGGCCGCCGCATCGCCAAGGTGCCCGTGCTCGTCGGCGTCTGCTACGGCTTCGTCGGCAACCGCATGCTGCACCAGCGCGGCCAGCAGGCCGAGAAGCTGATCCTGGAGGGCGCGCTGCCGCATCAGGTGGACAAGGTCCTCACCGACTTCGGCTTCCCGATGGGGCCGTTCGCCATGGGCGACCTGGCCGGCCTCGACGTCGGCTGGCGCATCAGAAAGGGCCGCGGCGTGAAGTCGCCGGTGGCCGATCGCATCTGCGAGCTCGGGCGCTTCGGCCAGAAGACCGGCAGCGGCTACTTCAAGTACGAGAAGGGCGATCGCACGCCGATCCCCGACCCCGAGGTCGAGAAGATCATCGTGGACGTGGCGACCCAGCAGGGCATCACGCGCCGCCACATCTCCGACGAGGAGATCCTGCAGCGGCTGCTCTATCCGATGGTGAACGAGGGCGCCAAGATCCTGGAGGAGAAGATCGCCATCCGGGCCAGCGACATCGACGTGATCTGGGTCTACGGCTACGGCTGGCCGGTCTACCGCGGCGGCCCGATGTTCTGGGCCAGCCAGATCGGCGTGCGCGCCGTGCGCGACACGATGCTCGAGTTCCAGAAGGCGACCGGCGACGCGTTCTGGGCGCCGGCGCCGCTGCTGGCGCGCCTGGCCGACGCGGGCAAGGGCTTCGTGGAGGCATGAACGCGGTCGAGCTGGGCTTCACGCCGGCCACGGAGCTGGCCGGCCTGATCCGCAACCGGAAGCTGTCGCCGGTGGAGCTGACGCGCGCGGTGCTCGAGCGCATCGAGCGCGTCAACCCCACGCTCAACCTGTTCGTCACGATCACCGCCGACGCCGCGCTGGCGGCGGCGCGCGAGGCCGAGCAGGCCGTGATGCGCGGCGGCCGGCTCGGCCCGCTGCACGGGCTGCCGGTCAGCATCAAGGACCTGGCGTTCACCAGGGGCGTGCCGACCAAGTTCGGCTCGCACATCTTCGCCACGCGCGTGCCCGAGCACGACGCCGTCTACGTGCGCCGGCTGCGCGAGGCCGGCGCCATCATGGTCGGCAAGACCACGTCGCCGGAGTTCGGCTGGAAGGCGCTCGGCGACAGCCCGCTCACCGGCGTCAGCCACAATCCGTGGAACACGGCGCACACGACCGGCGGCTCGAGCGCGGGCGCCGCCGGGGCCGCCGCCGCCGGCCTCGGCCCGCTGCACCAGGGCACCGACGGCGCCGGCTCGATTCGCATCCCGTCGGCGTTCTGCGGCATCGTCGGTGTCAAGCCCACCTACGGCCGCGTGCCCCTGTGGCCGGTCTCCAACAACGACTACGCCACCCACGCGGGCCCGATGACGCGCACGGTGGCCGACGCGGCGCTCATGCTGGCCGCCATGGCCGGTCCGGACACGTGGGACGCGACCTCGCTGGAGGCGCCGCCGGCCGATTACGTCGGCCTGCTCGAGCGCGGCGTGCGGGGCAAGCGCCTCGCCTTCAGCCCCGACCTCGGCGGCCTGCGCGTCGATCCGGAGGTGGCCGCGCTCGTGCGCGCCGCCGTGCGCGAGTTCGAGACGCTCGGCGGCAGCGTCGAGGAGGTCAAGCCCGGCTTCGCCGACTCGACCGAGATGATCCGGCTCATGTGGTCCGCGCATTACGCCGGCAACTACGGCCAGTTCCTCTCCGAGTGGCGCGATCGCATGGACCCCGGGCTGGTGGCGTGCATCGAGGAGGCGCGCCGCTGGAGCGCGGCCGACTACGTCGCCACGCGCGGCCGCAAGATCGGCTACTGGGACAGCGTGCGCCCGCTCTTCGAGACGTACGATTTCCTGCTGACGCCGACGACGTCGGTGCCGGCGCTGCCCAACGGCCGGCTCAATCCCGAGGGCTGGCCGCAGCACGCGTGGGA
>DASSLH010000588.1:0-3356 GCA_035689625.1 Candidatus Methylomirabilota bacterium
GTCATCGCGACGTACCCGGCGGTGAGCCAGTTCTGGAAGTACAAGCCCGAGGACTATCTCAAGCAGCCCCTCTACGGCCGCGACGTGCCGCCCTGCAAGCACTGTTGAGCGACACCGCGCTGCGGCTGGAGGGCGTGTCGAAGTGGTTCGGCGGCCTGCACGCCGTCGAGCGGGTGAACCTGGCCGTGCGCCCGGGCGAGCGGCGCGCGCTCATCGGGCCCAACGGCGCCGGCAAGACGACGCTGTTCAACCTCATCGCCGGCGCGCTGCCGGTGAGCGCGGGGCGCATCACGCTCTTCGGGGAGGACGTCACGCGGCTGAGCCAGCACCGCCGCGCCGCCCGGGGACTGACGCGCACGTTTCAGATCACCAACCTCTTCCCGAGCCTCACCGTGCTGGACAACGTGCTGCTGGCCGCCCAGGCGCTGACGCCGGCCAAGTTCGCCATGCTGCGCCCGCTGAGCGGCTTCGCCGACCTGCACGGCCGCGCGCGCGCCGCGCTGGAGGCCGTCGGCCTCGCCGACCGCGCCGCCCGCCCCGTGCGCCAGCTCTCGCACGGCGAGCAGCGCCAGCTCGAGATCGCGCTGGCGCTGGCCGGCCAGCCGCGCGTGCTGCTGCTCGACGAGCCCGCCGCCGGCCTCTCGCAGGCGGAGGCCCAGCAGATGACCGCGCTCCTGCGCCGGCTGGACCCGGCCATCACGCTGCTGATCATCGAGCACGACATGGACATCGCGCTGCAGATCGCCCAGCACGTCACCGTGCTGCACTACGGCCGCGTGATCGCCGACGGCTCGCGGGAGGCGGTCAAGGCCGATCCCACCGTGCGGGAGATCTACCTCGGTGCCTGACGCGGTCCTGGCCGTCAGCGGCGTGCACACCTACTACGGCGGCAGCCACGTGCTGCACGGCGTGTCGCTCGACGTGGCCCCCGGCGAGGTCGTGGCGATCCTGGGACGCAACGGCATGGGCAAGACCACGCTGATCCGCTCGGTGATCGGGTTCACGCCGCCGCGGCAGGGCCACGTGCGCTTCCGTGGCGACGACGTCACCGCGTGGGCGCCGTTCCGGCGCGTGGACCGGGGCATGGCGCTGGTGCCGCAGGGCCGCCGCGTGTTCGCCTCGCTCAGCGTGCGCGAGAACCTCGACGTGGCGGCCGCCGGCCGCGGCCGCTGGAACCGCGAGGCGGTCTACGGCCTGTTTCCCCGCCTGCGCGAGCGCGCCGGCAACCGCGCGACCAAGCTCTCGGGCGGCGAGCAGCAGATGCTGGCCATCGCCCGGGCGCTGATGAGCAACCCGGCGCTGCTGCTGATGGACGAGCCGACCGAGGGCCTGGCCCCGCTGCTGGTGCGCGAGGTCGGCCGCGTCATCGGCGAGCTCAAGCGCGCCGGGCTGTCCATCCTGCTGGTCGAGCAGAACCTGCCGATGGCCGCCTCGGTCGCCGACCGCGTGCACGTGCTCAACCGCGGTGAGATCGTGTACTCCGGCCGGCCGGCCGAGCTGCTGGCCAACGAGGACGTCACGTCGCGCTACCTGGGCGTCGCCTGACAAGGAGGAGCCGCATGAACCGCCGTCGCTTCCTGACCTCGACCGCCGCCGGCCTCGGCGGAGCCCTGGCTCCCGCCATCGTCCGCGCCGAGGAGCCGATCAAGATCGGCGTGCTCCTGCCGTTCTCCAAGGCGTTCGCCGTGCTCGGCGAGAACACGTTCGCCGGGTTCACGCTCGGCCTCAAGGAGGTCGGGCCGGAGATCGCCGGCCGCAAATACGTCGTCGTCAAGGAGGACGACACCGCCGATCCCAGCGTCGGCGTCAGCAAGGTGCGCAAGCTGATCGACAAGGACGACGTGGACGTCGTCGTCGGCACGATCCACAGCGGGGTGGCGGCCGCCATCCGCAACCCGATCGTGGACGCCAAGCGCCTGTGGCTGAACCCGATCGCCACCAACGACCTGCTGGTCGAGCAGGGCTGCAGCCGCTACCACTTCCGCTTCTCCAACAGCGGCTGGCAGTCCTCGGCCCCGCTGGCACCGTGGGCCAAGGCCAAGTTCGGCGACCGCGCCTACGTCTGCGCCTTCAACTTCGCCTTCGGCCAGCAGACCGCCGCCCACTTCAAGAAGGCCTTCGAGGGCCTCGGCGGCAAGGTGCTGGGCGAGTCGTTCCCGCCGTTCGGGACGACGAACTTCGCGCCCTACTTCCCGGCCATCAAGGACGCCCGGCCGCAGTTCATCTTCGCCAACTTCGCCGGCCCCGACGCCGTCGCGTTCGTGAAGCAGTTCGCCGACTTCGGCCTGGCCTCGTCGGTGAAGATCGTGGCGCCGTCCAATCTCGTCTCCGAGGACGTCCTGCACGCGCAGGGCGAGGCCGCCGTCGGCATCTACTCGATCTCGTACTACACGCCGTCCTACGACATCCCGAAGAACCGGTGGTTCGTGAAGGCCTGCAAGGAGCAGCTCGGCAAGGACGCCGATCACTTCATGTGCGCCGGCTACGACGTGGCCCACGCCCTCTTCGGCGCGCTGCGCGAGACGCGCGGCGACGCGTCCAACCGCGAGCGGCTGGCCTCGATCATCGAGGCGATGAAGCTCGACAGCCCCCGCGGCCGCCTGCGCTGGGATCCCAAGAACCACAACCCCATCCAGGATCTCCAGATGCGCGTGGTGCAGACGAACCCGCTGCGCCACGTCGTGGTGGACATCCTGAAGGACGTCACCCACCCCGACACGGGGCTCTGCAAGCTCTAGCCGCGCTGCAGCTCGGTGATGACGACGGCGAGGTCCTCGGCGCCGTGGCCGGCGGCCTGGGCGGCGGCGTAGAGGCGCTCGGCGACGTCGGTCAGCGGCAGCGGCGCGCCAGCGGCGCCGGCCGCGTCCTGGATGAGGTGCAGGTCCTTCATGAACAGGTCCAGCTTCATCTGGGCCGGGAACTCGCCGCGCACCATCAGCGGGCCACGCACCTCGAGCATGCGCGAGGTCGCCGCGCCGGTCCCGAGCACGTCGAGCACCACCTGGGGGTCGAGGCCGCCGCGGCGCGCGAGCGTGAGCGCCTCGGCGACGGCGGCGCTGTTGAGCGCGACCAGGAGGTTGGCGACGAGCTTGAGCACCATCGCCTGGCCGGGCCGGCCGATGAACACCGCGCGGGGCAGGATCGACTCCAGCACTGGCTGGCAGCGCTCGTAGACCGCGCGCTCGCCGCCCACGAAGATCACGCCGTTGCCCTCGGCGACCATGCCGCTGGTGCCGCTGATCGGGCAGTCGAGGAACGCCAGCCCGCGGGCGGCCGTCTCCCGGGCCAAGCGCTCGGTGAGCGAGGGCGAGATCGTGCTCATCTGGGCGATGACCTGACCCGGCCGCGGGCCGGCG
>DASSLH010000589.1:0-2733 GCA_035689625.1 Candidatus Methylomirabilota bacterium
GCGGCGACCGCGATGATGCGGTATTTGGCCGGCGCCGAGACATTGCCCGGCAGCACGAGCGTCGCCGTGTCGGTGCGCGCTGCCCCGGCGCCCAGACCGCCGAAGCCCCGGGTGCCCAGCGCCACGTCGCCGGCGTCGAGCGTGTCGTCGGTGGACAGGTAGTAGCGCACGAGGAAGCCGCTGGAGGGCGCCGGGCCCACGTTGCGCGTCGTCTGCCGGATCGTGAACGGGCGGCCGACGGCGGCGGTGGCCGGCACGCTGACGTCGGTGATCGTGAGATCCGGGCGATAGGCGGTGACCGGCAGCGGGCCGGACACGCCAACGTTGTTGGTCTTGTCCTGCTCGCTCACCTGGCCCAGCGCGTCGGCGACCACGAGCACGCGATAGGTGTCCGGCACCGTCGTGCCGGCCGGCAGCGTGAACGTCGAGACCGCCGTGCTCGACGCTCCGGCGGCCAGTCCGCCGAGCATGCGGCTGCCCAGCAGCGCGTCGCCCGCGTCGAAGGCCTCGTCGGTGGACAGGTAGAAGCGCACGGTGAACGCGCCGGCCGCGACCGGCCCGACGTTGCGGACGGTGTGGCGGATGGCGAGCGGGCGCCCGGCCTGCGCGGTGGCCGGCAGCACGACGTCGCCGGCCGTGAGATCCGGCATGTTCGGCAGCACGCGCGACGTGACGTCGATCGCCGGCGAGACGGCGCCGTTGTTGGACGGATCGGCGTCGGTGCCCTGGTCGAGCGCCGCCATCGCGATGACGTGGTACGTCGCCGGCGCCGTCGTGCTCGCCGGCAGCGTCAGCGCCGTGGTGCCCGCGCTGGAGGCGCCGGCGGCCAGGCCAGTGAACGCGCGGGTGCCGAGCAGCACGTCGCCGGCGTCGAGCACGTCGTCGGTGGACAGGTAGAAGCGCACGGAGAACGAGCCGGTGGCCGCCGTGCCGACGTTGGCCACCGTGTGCTGCACGCTCAGCGAGCCGCCGGCGGCGGCGCTGGCCGGCGTGCTCAGCGCGGTGACGTCGAGGTCGGGCGCCGGCGGCGACGGCACCGTGACCGCGCCCGAGGCGCCGGTGTTGTTGGCGTCGCTGAGCTCGGTGACGCTGTTGGCCTCGTCCACGACGGCCACGACGTGATAGGGGCCGCTGGCGGTGCCGGCCGGCATCGTGACGGTCGTGCTCACGGTCGCCCTGGCGGCGATGGCGAGGTCGGGTGAGGCCACCGACCCGAGCGCGACGTCCCCCGGCGAGCGCGTCGTGCCGGTCCCGAGGTAGAGCGTGACGGTCGAGGCCGGCGCGGCCGCGGTGCCGGCGTTGTGCACGACGGCGCTGACGGTGAACGACTGGCCGGCCGGCACCGTGGCCGGCGCGCTCACGCTCGACACCGTCAGATCGGGCAGCGACTGCTCGAGGTAGGCGCGCAGGTAGGCCTGCGGCACCGGCGGCGTGGCGTCAATCCACGCCACGCTGGGCACGCCGGCCGCGTTGATCGCGATGCGCGGGTTGAAGCCGGCGTCGTTGGGCGCGGAGACGCCCTGGCCGCTGGCCGAGCCGGCGCCCAGCTCGTGCCAGCGCCCCTCGCTCGGGCTCCAGGCCAGCACGTTCACCCACGACTGCACGCCGCCGCCGCGCGGCCACGTCAGGATGGGGCCGTCGCGACCGATGGCCAGCGAGGTGTCGTAGGAGTACGCGATCATGTCGATCTCGCCGCTGGCCGAGCCCATGCCCTGCCAGGTGGTGCCGTCCCAGCGGAAGACGTAGATGCGGCGGAAGCCGTCGCTCTGGGTCGTCTCGCCCCAGGCCAGGATCGGCGCGCCATCGTGGTCGATCGCCAGCGAGTGGCGCACGAGGCGATCGTGCGAGACCTCGCGGATCCAGCCCGGCGTGTTGGTGATGCCGCCGGGGGCGCCGAGGCCGGCCCCGGCCGCCACCGTCGGCAGCGCCGGGCCGAGCGGCGCCCACGCCGTACCGGTCCAGCGCACGGCGTAGAGGTCGTCGTTCTCGCCGTTGAACTCCGGCGGATTGCCGCTGGTGAACGCGTTGGTGTAGATGAACACGACCAGCGGGTTGCCGTCGGCGCCGATCGCCAGGATCGGATACTCGGCGCCGTGCACGGCGAAGTTGCCGGAGCCGTCGGCGTTGGTGAAGTGGAACGTGAGCGCGTTGCTGGCCCCGCCGCCCTCGCGGCCGGAGCCGACGAACGCCCACGCCGTGCCCGTCCACCGGCGCACGTAGACCTGCTGGGTGCCCTGGCTCAGCCCGCTCGCGTGTGTCGTGAAGTCGGTATTCGCCAGCACGGTCGTCTGGTAGGCGATGTAGGGCGTGCCGTCGGCGGCCAGCGCCAGCGAGAACGCTGGCACCCCGGCCGCGCCCTCGGCGCCGGTGATGCCGCCGCCGCTGCCGGAGGTGCCGAGCGGCTGCCAGGTCGTGCCGGCCGGGTCGAGCGCCAGGAGGAAGACCTCCCAGGTCGAGGTCGCGCCGGAGAACTGCCGCCAGGCCAGGTAGGTCCGGCCGTTCGCGTCGATGGCCAGCTGCGGGACGTTGCCGCTGGCCAGGCCGGGGCCGAGAATGAGGTCCCACGTCGCGCCGTTCCAGCGGCGCACGAGGATCGTGTCACCGTCCACGTAGGCCACGACCTGGCGGCCGTCGGGGCCGATGGCCAGCCAGACGTTGCGGTTGCCGGCCGGGACGGCGAGCGGGATGCCGTGCTGGGCGAGGCTGACGCCGTCGCCGGTGGCCGAGCCTCCC
>DASSLH010000590.1:0-10943 GCA_035689625.1 Candidatus Methylomirabilota bacterium
GGCGATGGCGAGCATCTGCAGCTGGCCCCCGGAGAGCGTTCGCCCCTTCTGCGCGCGCCGCTCCTCGAGAATCGGGAAGAGCTCGAAGACCCGGCGCAGCTCGTGGGCGGCGTCGCCCACCTCGGCCTTGAGCATCGCCAATCGTAGATTTTCCTCGACGCTCAGGCGGGGGAAGATCCCGCGGCCCTGGGGCACCAGCTTGATGCCGCGCCGGAAGATCGCGTGCGGCCGCAGGCGCGAGATCGGCTCGCCGGCGAACGTGATGACCCCCGAGCGCGGGGGCGTGAGCCCCATGATGCTCCGGATCGTCGTCGTCTTGCCGGCGCCGTTCCGCCCGAGCAGGCACGTCACCCGGCCTTCCTCGGCGCCGAACGAGAGGTCGAAGAGGATGTGGCTGGGGCCGTAGAACGTGTTGACGCCCTCGAGCGTGAGGACGCTCATGGCGCGCCGAGATAGACGCGGCGCACCTCGGCGTCGGCCGCCACCGCGTCGGCCGGGCCCTCGGCGATCTTGCGGCCCGCGGCCATCACCATCACGTGGTGCGAGAGCCGCATCACGAGATCCATGTCGTGCTCGATGATCAGCACCGTGACCCGGCGCGCGATGTCGCCGATGAGCGCGATCGTGCTCGCCGTCTCCAGCGCCGACATGCCGGCGGTCGGCTCGTCGAGCAGCAGCAGCTCGGGCTGGGTTGCCAGCGTCATGGCGATCTCCAGGTGCCGCTGGTCGCCGTGCGACAGCGTGCCGGCCACCCGGTCGCGATGGCGGGCGAGGCCCACCTGCTCCAGCACGGCCAGCGCGCGCGCGGTGACGCCCTCCAGGCGCTCGGCGGGGTGCCACGGCGACAGCGCGCGCGGGGAGCGCGCCTGCGCGGCCAGCCGGACGTTCTCGAGCGCGCTGAGCCGCGGGAAGACGTTGGTGATCTGGAACGAGCGGGCGATGCCGAGGCGCGCGATCGCGTGCGGCGCGGATCCGGCGATCGGCCGGTCCTTGAAGGCGATGCTCCCCGCGTCGGCGGCGATCCGGCCCGTGATCACGTTGAAGAGGGTCGTCTTGCCCGCCCCGTTCGGCCCGATCACCGACGTGATGCGCCCGGCCTCGACGTCGAAGTCGAGGCCATCGATGGCCAGCAGACTGCCGAACGACTTACGGAGCGCTCGGAGTCGGAGCAGCGGCACGCGAATCCCTCACCCGGCGCACGAGCCCGGCGAAGCCAGTCGGCGAGAAGAGCACGCAGGCGGCGTAGACGAGCCCCATGACGAGCAGCCAGCGCTCGGCCATCAACGACGAGAGCGTGTCGCTCAGCACGATGACGAAGGCCGCGCCCGCCACCGGCCCCGCCAGCGTGCCCATGCCTCCCAGGAGCTCCATCAGCAGCACCTCGCCCGACACGCTCCAGTAGTACAGCGTGGGCGCCACGAAGCTCTGGTCGATGGCGAGCAGGCTGCCCGCCACGCCGGCGTAGAGGCCGGAGATCACGAAGGCCCCGCGCAGGCAGGCCGTCGCGTCGTAGCCCAGGAAGCGCGCGCGCTCCTCGTTCTCGCGGATGCCGACGAGCACGCGCCCGTAGCTGGAGGCGACGAGCCGCCGGGCGAGGGCGTAGCCGCCCACGGCGACGGCGAGGGCGAAGTAGTAGAGCACGGTCCGATCACCGAGCCCGAGGCCGAAGCCCAGCGTGGGCTTGGGAACGCCCGGCAGCCCGTTGGCGGCGCCGGCGAGCTCCCAGCCGTTGACGAAGTTGTAGAAGAACTGCGCGAAGGCGAAGGTGAGGAAGACGAAGTAGATCTCGCGCGCGCGGATGGCGAAGTAGCCGACGACGGCGCCCACCGCGGCGTTGACGAGGATGGACGCCGCCAGCACGCCCCACACCGACAGCGTGACGTGCTTGAGCGTCAGCGCGGCCACGTAGGCGCCGGTGCCGAAGAACATCGCGTGACCGAACGAGATGAGCCCGGCGTACCCGGCGAGCAGGTCGAAGCCCGTGAGAAACAGCGCGAAGACGAAGACGCGAATGGCGAGCGCCACGTAGTAGTCGGAGTACGCCCGGCCGGCGCCGAGGGGCAGCAGGACGAGCCCCGCCAGCAACGCGATGACGAGCAGCCGCGGAGCGCTCATGCCTCCTTCATCAGGCCTTCGGGCCGCCACAGGAGCACGGCGGCCATCACGATCCACGGCATGAACTTGGCGAGCCCGGGCCACAGCGCGGCGCCGAACGAGTCGGCGAGCCCGAGGACGAGCGAGCCGACCACCGCGCCGCGGAAGCTGCCCAGGCCGCCGATGACGACGACGAGCAGGGCGCTGTTGATGAGGTCGAGGTCCATCTCGGGGTTCACGTTGCGCATGGTGCCGACCACGACCCCCGCCACCGCGGCCAGCGCCGCCGCCAGCGCGAACACCGTCATCACCAGGCGATCGGTGTCGATGCCGAAGGCCTCCACCAGCTCGATGTCGTGCAGGCCCGCGCGGAGCACGGCGCCCCACGTGGTGCGCGCGATCACCCACCACAGGGCCAGCGCGAGGGCGCCGCTGAAGAGCAGCACGAAGAGGCGGAACCGGGGATACGTGATGCCGCCGAGCACGATGAAGCCCGAGAGATAGCGCGGCTTGGGGATCGACAGGGCGTCGCCGCCCCACGTCCACAGCACGAGGTTGGAGAAGACGAGGCTCAGGGCGAACGTCAGGAAGAGCTGGTAGAGGTGACCGAGGCGGTAGAGCGGTCGCAGTCCCAGCCGCTCGATCACCAGCGCGACCACGGCGACGACCGGCGGCGCCAGGAGCACGGCGAGCCAGAAGCTGCCGGTGGCGGCCGCGATCGAGTAGCCGACGTAGGCGCCCAGCATGCAGAACGAGCCGTGGGCGAAGTTCACCACGCCCACGATGCCGAAGATCAGCGAGAGCCCCGACGCGATCAGGATCAGCGCCGACGCGATCGTGAGTCCGTAGAGCACGCTGACCAGCAGGAGCTCGAGCGACACGACGCGCGCCCGCGCTCAGGCCTTGAGCGAGCAGGCGCCTCCCGGGCCGCTGGCGTCGCCCGGCGTGCCCGTCGGCCTGAGCGTCTTGACCGGGACCGTGCGGTACTCGCCGCCGACCTGCTGGACCTGGCGGATGTAGAGCGGGTGCACCACCGCGTGGTTGGCGCCGAACGAGCACTCGCCGCGGGGGCTCGTCCAGCGCCGCTTCTCGATGGCGGCGATCATCCGGTCGGTGTCGGGCGCGCCGCCGGCGCCGTCGAGCCCGTGCACGATCGTGGTGCCCACGTCGTAGCCGAGCACGTGGGCGTCGTCGGCGTGCTCCCCGGGCGCGGCCTTCGCCAGCGCGGCCAGGAACTCCTGGTTCTCCTTCGTGGTGAGCCAGTGCGACCAGTGGAAGACGTCGTAGCAGCCCAGCGCGGCGTCGCCCATGGCCTTGGCCTGCACGTCGCTGAACCCGCCGATGCTCTGGACCATCGCAACCCCGTCGCGCTTGAGCCCGAACTCGTCCATCTGCTTGGCGAGGTTCACGAGATCGCTGCCGCCGACGAATCCGGTGACGACCTTCGGCCTCGCGTTCTTGATCTGGGCCAGGTACGGCGCCCACTCGCTGTTGGGGAACGGCGGAAACGCGCTACCCACGATGCGGGCGCCGGCCTTCTTCAGCTCCAGCTCCATGTAGTGCACGACGTCGTGCCCCGTGGAGTAGTCGGAGCCGAGCAGGAAGACGTCCTTGCCGAGGTTCTCCACGATCCACGGCGAGCCCGGCGCGCTCACGCTCCACACCGTGTGCCCCACCATGAAGGTGTACCGGCTGCAATTCTCCCCGGCGATCTTCACGTTGCCGCCGTAGACCAGCAGCATGAGCTTCTGCTTGCTCTTGCAGTACTCCGACACCGCCAGCGCCTCGTGGCCGGCGATCGGCCCCACCACGACGTCGACGCCGTCCTTTTCCACGAGCTTCTGCGCCTTCTGCACGGCGACGTCGGGCTTGACCTGGCTGTCCTCGATGAAGTACTTGACGCGGTCCCGGTACTTCGACTGCGCGAACGCCAGCCGGATCCCGGCCTCGCTGCGCTTGCCGGTGACGGCGAACACGCCGGAGTAGGCGGAGATGATCCCGACCTTGATCTCGCGCGCCTGGGCGCGGGCGACCGCCGGGCCGAGGACGCCGGCGGTGGCGACGGCCCCCGCCGTCCGGAGAAAGTCACGCCGTGTCGTTGCGCCGGGGGTTCGTGCGTGGTCGGTCATCTCGCGACCTCCCTGGTGGCGGCAGTACGATAGCACGCGCAGCGTCAGCGCGGGTTGGCCGAGACGAGGATGAAGGCCACGAGGCAGGGCGCCTTGCTCCGGTTGCTCCAGGCGTGGTTGGTGCCGCGCTGGATCAGGCAGTCGCCGGCCTTCATGAGGGTCTCGCCCTCGTCCATCATCGCGTAGATCTCGCCGGTGAGGACGATGGCGTAGTCGACGGTGCTCGTCTTGTGCATGCCCGGGTGGCGGGCGCCGGCGTGGTCCATGGCGCCGCCGGCGTGCATGGCGTCGAAGAGCTTCTTGCGGTCGAGCTTGCCCGCGGTGGCCTGGTCCGGTGGAAACTCCACCACGCGGAAGATGCTGCCGCCGCGCGGCGGCTCCAGGGTGATGGCGGGCCGGGCGGCCGCATCCGCGCTGCCCGCGTTGTCCGCGGGCGAGCCGGCGGTGACCCACAGATCGGTCATCCCGAAGGGCGGATCGTCCAGCAGGGCGAGCACGTGCGGCGAGGGCGCGTCGCTCACGATCACCGACTTGCCCTGCGCGTTGTGGCCGGTCACGATGCGGCGAATCTTCCTGAGCATGAGGGCCTCCGTCCCGGCAGCGGGCTGGCCCGAGTGTAGCGCCGCTCAGACTGCGAGAGGCTCGCGAGCGAAGGCGTCCGGGCTCGCGGGTTCGACTCCCCGCCGGGCGCATCACCAAAGCTCGCCAGGCGCCTCATTGACATCGCCCGGAGGGGCGCCTACCGTCGCGCCGTCGGCTCAACCCGCTGTGCGTCGATCGCGCGGGAAGGAGGTCGCTTCCGGCCCATCGCCCACGTCGAATGCCCACCGACCGGACCTCGTGGAGATCGTCCCATGAGCGAGCAAGAGAACCTGCGAGTCGCTCGCGCCAGCATCGACGCCTGGAACGCCCACGACCCCCAGCATCTCGCGAAGCTGGCCGACGAGAAGTTCGTCCTCGAGAGCGACGCCCTCGCGGGCGCCGTGCGCGGTCCCGCCGGCGTCGGTGAGTTCATGAAGGTCTACGTGACCGCGTTCCCCGATCTGCACTTCGAGGTCGATCAGATGCTCGCCGAGGGCGATTTCGTCGTCACGCGCTGGACGGCGACGGGCACTCACCGCGGCGTGCTGATGGGCATCGCACCGACGAACCGGCGCGCGGTGACCCACGGCTGCACCGTCGCACAGTTCAAGAACGGCAAGGGTGTGCACGACTGGATCTACTGGGACAGCGGCCACCTGCTGCGCCAGCTCGGGGTCCTGCCCCCGCTCAAATAGCTACCCCGGGATCTCGGCCTCGACCAGCTGGGCGAGGAGCGCGAGCGACTCTTGCCAGCCGAGATAGCAGGCCTCCGGCGGGATCGCCTCGGGAATGCCCTCCTGGACGATGCTCACGTCGGTACCGCCGGAGACCTTCTTCAGGATGATCGTCGTCTGCATCTCGCCGGGAAGGCCTGGATCGTCGAACCCGTCCGTGTGGCGAATGCGCTCGTTGGGCACCAGCTCGCGAAACGTCCCGCCGAAGGCGTGGCTCTGGCCGGTGGTGAAGTTCGTGAAGGACATGCGGTAGCCGCCGCCGACTCTCGCGTCGAGCTGGTGAACCCTGCCGGTGAAGCCGTGCGGCGGCAGCCACTTGGTCAGGGCATCGCTATCGAGGAAGGCCCGGTAGATCTTCTCGGGCGCGGCGCGGAGCACTCGGTGAAGCCGGACGGTGCTGGTCGGCATCGTGCGTTCCCTCCACCCTTGAGTCGAATGGGGAGCCGCGAAATCGACAGGCCCGGAGCCGCGACCTACTCCGGCTCCATCTCCGACTCGTGCACGCGGCGGAGCATCTCGGTGGGCTCCGTCGTGACCTCGTGCGGCTCGTGCCCGGGGAAGAACGTCCAGCTGACCTCGGCGCTGTCGCCGTCGGGCGTGACCGACACGACGCGCCCCCGGGGATCCTCGGCGATCGCGTGCTCGCGCAGGGTCACCAGCTCGCCGGGAAGGAAAGGCTCGTTTAGCTCGTTCATGGCAGACTCCTCCCGCGCAGGACACTGCAACGGGGACGCCAGCGAGGCCGGCTCAGGCGCGCGGGGAGGCGATCTCGGCGACGAGGCGCATCAGCGTCTGCGGCTCCACGGGCTTGACGACGTGGCCGTCGAAGCCGGCATGGGCGGAGCGCTGGCGGTCCTCGGGCTGGCCGTAGCCGCTGAGCGCGATGACGACGACGTCGCGGCCTCCGGTGTCGCGCAGCGCGCGGCAGACCGCGTAGCCGTCCATGTCCGGCAGGCCGATGTCCACCAGCACCAGATCGGGACGTTCGCGCTGCGCCAGCGCCAGGCCGTCGCGGCCGGTGCGCGCGGACCACACGCGATGGCCGTCCATCTCCAGCGCCAGCGCCAGCACCTCGCGGGCGTCGTCGTTGTCCTCGATCAGGACGATCGAGCGGCGCTCGGCTGCCGGTTCCGGGGCGGGGGCGGCCGCTGGCGCCGAGGAGCGGGCGGTGGTGAGCGGCAGGCGCACGACGAACTGGGCGCCGCAGCCCGCGCCGGGGCTGACCGCGCGCACGGAGCCCCCGTGCAGCTCGACGAGCTGGCGCACGAGCGTCAGGCCGATCCCGAGGCCGCCCTCGGTGCGCGCCAGGCCGGGCTCGAGCTGCGTGAACGGGTCGAAGATGGCGTTGAGCCGGTCGGCCGGGATGCCGATGCCGTCGTCGGTGACCGTCAGCACCGCCTCGGCGCCTTCGACGACCAGGGTCAGCGTGATCCGGCCGCCGTCCGGCGTGTACTTGCAGGCGTTGTTGAGCAGGTTGCCGATGATCTGCTGCAGCCGTGCCGGATCGCCGAACACCATGACGGGACCGCCGGCCAGCCGCACGTCGAGCGCCTGGCGCTTGGCCTCGATACGGTGCCGCTGCGCCTCGACGGCGAGGTCGACGGCCACGCGCAGGTCGAGCCGCTCGGGGCGCAGGTCGACACGGCCGCGCGTGATGCGCGCGACGTCGAGCAGATCGTCCAGCAGCCGCGTGAGGTGCTGGACCTGGCGGCGGATGAGGTACCGGGCGCGCCCGGGGCCTTGCTCGCCGCCCTCGGGATGCTCGAGCACGGCCAGCGCGTTGACGACGACGCCCAGCGGGTTGCGCAGCTCGTGCGCGAGCATCGCCAGGAAGTCGTCCTTGGCGCGGCTGGCGACCTCGACCTCGGAGTACAGGCGCGCGTTCTCGATGGCCTGAGCGGCGCGCCGGGCCAGCTCCTCGGCCAGCGCCACGTCGGGCTCGCGGTACACGCGGCCGGACTCGCCGCCGCAGATGAACAGCAGCGCGCCCAGCACGCGGCCGCGCACGGCGAGCGGCACCGCCAGCGCCGAGCGCGCGTCGAGCTGGCGCATCATGGCCAGGTGCTGCGCGTCGTGGGCCAGCGCGGCCAGCACGGCGTCGTCGGTGCGCGGGAACAGCTGCGTCTTGCCGGCGCGCAGCGCGCGATGGATCGGATGATCGGGGCGCGGCGGGTAGCGGCGCCACAGCTCCCAGCCGAGCGCTTCCTTGGCCGGGTCGCGATGCGTGATCGCCAGCCGCTGCAGCGCGCCGTCGGCCGCGAGCAGGTCCACGCAGCAGCCGTCGGCGAACTCGGGGACGGCCAGGCGCGCGACCTCGCGCAGCGTCGTCGCGTGGTCCAGCGAGGAGCTCAGCACGCGGCTGGCCTCGGCCAGGAACCGCGCGCGCCGCTCGGCGGCCTCGGCGTCGGCGCGGGCCGCGCGCTCGCGCTCGAGCAGCTCGGCGATGGCGGCCTGCACCCGCGCGCGCTCGAGCGCGAACGCCGCGTGGTGCGCGATGGTCGCCGCCAGGTGGACCTCCTCGTCGGTGAAGGCGTGGACGCCGTCGTAGTACAGCATGAACTTGCCGAGCAGGCGGCGCTGGTAGACGAGCGGGATGAACGCCACCGCCCGGACGCCCTCGGCGACGATCACGTCGCGCAGGGCGGCCAGCCCGGGCTCGGCCAGCACGTCGGGCACGAGGATCGGCGGCGGATCCTCGTCGCTGGCCGACCACGGCGAGTGGCCCTCGACCGCGGCGCGGTAGCGCTCCGACAGCCCGCGCCAGGCCTTGAAGCGCAGGACGCCGTCGGGGTCGAAGACCAGCAGGCTCGTGCGCGCGGCGCCGGTGGCGGCCACCATCGCGTCCACCGCGGCCTCGTGGATCTCGACCGTGTCGCCGGCGCGGCCGACGAAGGCCGCCAGGCCGTACAGCGTCTCCAGCACGTGCAGCTGCTGCTTGCGATCGCCGATCTCGATGCCGATGCCCAGCCGCGCGTCGTCGGCGAGACGGATGTTGACCCACGACGTCTCGATGACGCGCCCGTCCTTCGTCGTCATGCGCAGGTCGAGCCACGTCGGCCGCGGCTCCATCATGTGCTGGCGCACGCGCTCGCGGTACGCCGGGTCGGGGTAGCAGCGCTCCATGAGGTCGACGTGGCGCGCCTCCTCGGTGGACCAGCCGACGATCCGCTCGAACTCGCGGTTGAGGCGGAGGACCTTCGTGGTGGGCTCGTACATCGCCATCATGATCGGGACGCGATCGAAGATCGAGCCGACGAGGTCGTTGTCGCGCGTCACGGTGCGGTAAGGATAGCGGGCGACCCGGGCGTCTTGCAACGCGCGCGCGAGATGAGTGAGAAAACATTTTCCCATTCCCGCGCGCGGCGGGTCGCGAATCCGCGCCGGGACGCGCTCCGGGATCCGGCACGTGGCTTGCGGCGCGCTGGGCCATGCGAATCGCCGTGCTCGCGCTGGCGCTGCTGGCGCTCGTCGCCGCCGGCGGCCGGCTGCTGCCCGACCCGCTGGTCGTCGCCAACGCCGCCGGCGAGGCGCGCACGCTGTCCACGGCGGGCGCCATCGACACCGCCGGGCCGTTCTTCCAGCCGCTGGGCCGCAACGGCCGCTCGTGCAGCACCTGCCACGTGCCGGCGGACGGCTGGACGCTGACGCCGGCCACGGCGCGCCGGCTGTTCGAGACGAGCGGCGGCACGCATCCGCTCTTCCGGCGCGACGACGCCGCCGTGGCGCCGACCGCGCCCGACGCCACCGCCGCGCAGCGGCGCGCCGCCTACGCGCTGCTGCTCGACCGTGGCCTGATCCGCGTCGGCCTGCCGGTGCCGCCCGGCGCCGACTTCGTCGTCGAGGCGGTGGACGATCCGTACGGCTTCGCCTCCGCGCGTGAGCTGTCGCTCTACCGGCGGCCGCCGCCGGTGACGAACCTCGGCTTCGCGTCCACGCTCATGTGGGACGGCCGCGAGACGCGCGACGGGCGCTCGCTGCAGGCCGGCCTCGCCGGGCAGGCCGGCGGCGCGGCGCTCTCGCACCTGGGCCTCGCCTCGCTCGGTGAGGAGCCGCGGCGGGCGCTCGTCGCCTTCGAGACGAGCCTGGTGACCGCGCAGAGCCGCGACGGCGCCGCCGGTGATCTCGCCGCCGCCGGCGCGCGGGGCGGGCCGCAGGCGCTGGCCGAGCAGACGTTCTTCCCCGGGATCAACACCAGCCGCGCGCCGGGGGGCTTCGACCGGCGCGTCTTCACGCTGTTCACCGACTGGCGGCGCCGCGACGGCGCCGGCGACGAGGCGCGGCGGGCCATCGCGCGCGGCGAGGCGATCTTCGACGAGCGGCCGTTCGGCCGCGGGCTCCTCGCGCACGGCACCGGCACGTGCAGCTCCTGCCACAACACGCCGAACGCCGGCGGCAACTCGCTCGGCCTCATGTTCGACATGGGGCTGGCCGCCGCCGCGCGCCGGCCCGCCGACCTGCCGCTCTACACGCTGCGCTGCGTGCGGGGCGGCCGCGCGCTGCCCGCCGGCGCCCGCGTGCAGACGACGGATCCGGGCCAGGCGCTGGTGACGGGCCGCTGCGACGACATCGGGCGGTTCAAGGTGCCGACGCTGCGCGGGCTGGTGGCGCGCGCGCCGTACTTCCACAACGGCTCGGCGGCCACGCTCGACGACGTCGTCGAGTTCTACGACAGGCGCTTCTCGCTGGCCCTGACGCCGCAGGAGCGCGCCGACCTCCTCGCCTTCCTCCGCGCCCTGTAGTCTAGCCGGCCGGCTCAGCCGCCGAGGTAGGCGCGCCGCACGTGGTCGTTCTCCATCAGGTCGCGCGCGGGGCCGGCGAGCACGATGGCGCCGGTTTCGATCACGTAGCCGCGATCGGCCATGCGCAGCGCGAGGTAGGCGTTCTGCTCGACGATCAGCACGGTCGTGCCCCGGCGGCGGATGTCGGCGATGATCGCGAACGTGGTCTCGACGACGGTCGGCGCCAGGCCCAGCGAGGGCTCGTCGAACAGGATCAGCCGGGGCCGGGCCATGAGGCTGCGGCCGATGGCCAGCATCTGCTGCTCGCCGCCCGACAGCGTGCCGGCGGCCTGGCGGCGGCGCTCGGCCAGGATCGGGAAGTGCGCGCACACGCGCGCGAGGTCCTCGGCGATGCCGTCGCGGTCGCGGCGCACGTAGGCGCCCATCAGCAGGTTCTCCTCGACGGTGAGGTGGGGGAACACGCGGCGGCCCTCGGGACAGTGGGCGATGCCGGCGGCGAGCACGGCCGCCGGCGGCAGGCCGGTGATCGCCCGGTCCTCGAACACGATGCGGCCGGCCGTCGGCCGCAGCAGGCCGGAGATCGCGCGCAGCGTGCTCGACTTGCCGGCGCCGTTGGCGCCGAGCAGGCACACCAACTCGCCGGCGCGCACCTCGAGGTCGATGCC
>DASSLH010000591.1:0-3236 GCA_035689625.1 Candidatus Methylomirabilota bacterium
AGCACCTGCCCGAGGTAGCGCTGGGGGATCGCCTGGCGCGCGGCGATCTCCTGGATCGGCACGAGCGACCGTCCGCGATGCATGGCGAGATCGAGCACCGCCTTGATCGCGTATTCCCCCTTGGCCGAGATGCGCACGCCGCCCTCAGCGCAGGTGGGTGCCGCGCTCGAGCAGCCGCGCGGCGTCCTTGGCGAAATAGGTGATCACGATGTCGGCGCCGGCCCGCCGGATGGCGGTGAGCGATTCGAGGATGGCCCGCTCCTCGTCCAGCCAGCCCAGGCGGCCGGCCGCCTTGATCATCGCATATTCGCCCGAGACGGAATATGCAGCGAGAGGCACTCCGAATTCAGCTTTGGCCCGAGAGATGATGTCGAGATAGGGCAGAGCGGGCTTGACCATCACGATGTCGGCACCTTCATCAAGGTCGAGCGCGATCTCGCGCATCGCCTCCTGCGCGTTGGCCGGGTCCATCTGGTAGGCGCGCCGGTCGCCGAACTGCGGCGTGGAGTCGGCCGCCTCGCGGAAAGGCCCGTAGAACACCGAGGCGTACTTGGCCGAATAGGCCATGATCGGCGTGTCGGTGAACGCGCCCTCGTCCAGCGCCTCGCGGATCGCCGCCACGCGCCCGTCCATCATGTCCGAGGGGGCGATGACGTCGGCGCCGGCCTCGGCGTGGGACACGGCCGTGCGGGCCAGCAGCTCGAGCGTCGGGTCGTTCTTCACGGTGCCGTCCTCGACGATCCCGCAATGGCCGTGGCTCGTGTACTCGCACAGGCACACGTCGGTGACCACGAGCAGGTCCGGCACGGTCTCCTTCACCGCGCGCACCGCCTGCTGCACGATGCCGTCCTCGGCGTAGGCCTCGGAGCCGCGCGGGTCCTTCTCGGCGGGCAGCCCGAAGAGCAGCACGGCCGGGATGCCCATGCCGGCCGCGTCCTTGCACTCCTTCACGAGCTCGTCCACCGAGAAGCGGCACTGGCCGGGCATGGAGCCGATCGGCTCGCGCACGCCGCGGCCGTGCCGCACGAACAGCGGGTAGACGAGGTCGTCCACGGCCAGGGTGGTCTCCCGGATGATCTTGCGCAGCAGCGGCTTCTCGCGCAGGCGACGCGGGCGGAACACGGGATGCGGCATCACATCCTCCTGGCGCGGCGTCCGCCGCCGCGCGGGGCACGGGCGAAGTGATCGGACAGCGCGCGGGCGAGCGCGGGAATCGTGTACTCGAGCGGCATCACGTCGGTCGTCATCCCGTACTCGGCGGCAGTGGCCGCGGTGATCGGGCCGATGGACGCCACCGTCACGCGCGACAGCCACGTCCGGCGCTCCTCGTCGGTGAACAGCTCGGCGAAGTTGCGCGCGGTGGACGACGACGTGAACGTCACCGCGTCGATGGCGCCGGCGGCCAGCGCCTCGCGCAGCCGCGCGGTGCCCGCCTCCGGCCGGCGCGTGGCGTAGGCCGGCACCTCGGTGACCTGGGCGCCGAGCCGGTGCAGCTCGCTGACGAGCACGTCGCGCGTCTGCGCCGCCCGCGGCAGCAGCACGCGGTCGGCCGGCGTGATGACGCCGCGCAGCCGCTCGATCAGGCCCTCGGCGCGGTACTCGCCGGGCACCAGGTCGGCGCGCACGCCGTGCTCGGCCAGCGCGTCGGCGGTGGCGGGCCCGATGGCGGCCACCCGGCGGCCGGCCAGGGCCCCCCAGGTGAGGCCGCGCGTGGACAGCCGGCGGTCGAACATCATCACGCCGTTGACCGAGGTGAAGATCGCCCAGGTGAAGCGCTCCAGCGAGTCGAGCGCGGCGTCGAGCGGCTCCCACGAGGCCGGCGGTCCGATCACGATGGCCGGGGCTTCCAGTACGCGGGCGCCGGCGGCCTCCAGCAGCTGGGTGAAGCGCTGCGCCTGGGCGGCGGCGCGCGTCACCACGATCGTGCGTCCCTCCAGCGGCCGGTCCTCGGTCGGCTGCACGCGCGACATCAGGACACGCTCCTCGCCCCGGCCGGCTTCAGGTCGGTGATCTCGGCGGCGCCCTGCCCGAGCAGCGTGTCGGCCAGCTCGCGGCCCAGGCGCGCGGCGTCGGCGGCCGGCGCCGAGGCGCGCGCGCGAAGGATGCGCCGGCCGTCCTCGCTGGCGACGACGCCGGCCATGTGCAGCGCGCCGCTCTCCAGGCGCGCGTGGGCGGCCATCGGCGTGTTGCAGGAAGCGCCCAGTCGCGCCAGATAGGCGCGCTCGGCCAGCGCGCACGGGCGCGTGGGCGCGTGGTCCAGTGCCTGCAGCCGCCGCAGCGTGGCGGCGTCGTCGGCGCGCGCCTCGACGGCGACGATGCCCTGCCCGACCGCAGGCACGAACGTCTCCGGGTCGAGCGGCCGGCAGTGCTCCGGCCGCAGCCCCAGCCGGTTCAGCCCGGCGGCGGCGAGCACCACGGCGTCGAAGCCGCCGCCGGCCAGCTTGCGCAGGCGCGTGTCGACGTTGCCGCGAATCGGCACGACGGTGAGGTCCGGCCGGAGCGCCAGCAGCAGGGCGCGCCGTCGCGGGCTCGAGGTGCCGACGACGGCGCCAGGTCCGAGGTCCTCCAGCGTCGCCGGCGCGCGCGTGGCGAGCACGTCACGCGGGTCCTCGCGCGGCGGGAACGCGGCCAGCACCAGGCCGGCCGGCGGCTCGGCCGGCAGGTCCTTGAGGCTGTGCACGGCGATGTCCACCTCGCCACGCAGCAGCGCCTCCTCGATCTCGCGCACGAACAGGCCCTTGCCGCCGACCGTGGCCAGCCGCGCCTCGGCCAGCCGGTCGCCCTCCGTGCGGATCGTCACGATCTCGGCGTCGGCCCCGAGGCCGGCCGCCACCGCCCGGGCCTGGGCCAGCGCCAGCGCGCTGCCGCGGGTGCCGATGCGGATCACGAGCGCCGCCCCAGCGCGAACAGCTCGTGGACCAGCTCCAGCCACGAGCGGCCGGCGCCGGCCCGCGAGGACTCGCGCAGCTTGGTGATGGGCGCGTGCAGGATCTTGTTGACCATGGAGGTCGAGAGCGCCTCGATGGCCGCCTGCATCTCCGGCGTGGCCTCCGGCAGCCGGCCCAGCGTGCGCTTGACCTCGGCCGCGCGGATCTCCTCCAGCCGCGCGCGCAGCGACACGATCGTGGGGATGACCTCGACGTCGGCCTGGCGCGTCATGAACTTGGCGACCTCGCGCTCGACCAGCGCCTCGGCGCGCTGGGCCTCGCGCGCGCGCTCGCGCAGGTTGGCGTCCA
>DASSLH010000592.1:0-3237 GCA_035689625.1 Candidatus Methylomirabilota bacterium
TGGGGCGCCGCCAACGCCGCCATCCTCGCCGCGCAGATCCTGAGCGCCGGCGACGCCGCGCTGGCCGAGCGGCTGGCCGCCTATCGCGCGCGCCTGGCCGAGGAGGTCGAGGAGCGCGCCCGCCGCGTGGCCGACAAGCTCCGCACGCGCGGCGGCGGCTAGCTGCCACCGGGGAATCGAGGCCGCTCACGGATTCCCCGCGCGTCCTGACCGTCGATCCCCGCACGCCGTCGGCCGCCACGCTGGCGGAAGCCGCGGCGCGCCTGGCCGCCGGCGACGTGGTCGCCTTTCCCACCGAGACGTTCTACGGGCTCGGTGCCGCCGCGCTGCAGCCGGCCGCGGTGCGCCGGCTCGTTCACGTCAAGGGCCGGCCGGACGACAAGCCCCTGCTCGTGCTCGTGGACTCCGTCGCGATGGTCGAGCGAGTGGCGGCCGAGATTCCGCCGCGCGCGCGCGAGCTGATGGCGCGCCACTGGCCCGGCGCGCTCACGCTCGTGCTGCGTGCCCGCGCCGACGTGCCGCGCGAGGTCACCGCCGGCTCGGGCACGATCGGCGTGCGCCTGTCGCCGCACCCGGTCGCGCGCGCGCTGGTGAGCGCGCTCGGCGAGCCGGTGACCGCGCCCAGCGCAAATCCCTCGGGCGCGCCGCCGCCCACGACCGCGGCGGCCGTCGTCGCCTACTTCGGCGAGGCGCTGGCGCTCGTGCTCGACGCCGGCCCCACGCCGGGCGGGCCGCCCTCGACCGTGCTCGACGTCACCTGCGATCCGCCGCGGGTCGTGCGGGCCGGCGCGGTGGCGGTCTAGCGTGCGCATCACCGGCGTCATCCAGGCCGGCGGCCGGAGCACGCGCATGGGCGGCCGGCCCAAGGCGCTGCTCGAGCTGGGCGGCCGGCGCCTCGTCGAGCGGGTGCTGGACGCGGTTGCCCCCGTCGTGGACGATGTGCTCGTCGTGACGAACACGCCCGACGACTACGCGTTCCTGGGCCTGCCGATGGTGGCCGACGCCTATCCCGAGCACGGCTCGCTCGGCGGCATCTTCACCGGGCTGGCCGCGGCGTCGGGGCAGGCAGCCTTCACCGTCGCCTGCGACATGCCGTTCCTGCACCGCGACGTGGTCCGCCTGCTGCTCGCGCGGGCGGACGAGGCCGACGTGGTGA
Organism: Candidatus Methylomirabilota bacterium; assembly: GCA_035689625.1. Lineage (GTDB taxonomy): Bacteria > Methylomirabilota > Methylomirabilia > Rokubacteriales > CSP1-6 > AR5. The sequence continues at coordinate 1,157 of DASSLH010000592.1, forward strand.
TCCCGCGCGTCGGCCCGCACCTGGAGACGCTGCACGCGCTGTACGGCAAGGGCTGCCTGGCCGCCATGGAGGCGCGGCTGCGGGCGGGCCGGCTGAAGATCACCGGCTTCTTCGACGACGTGCGCGTGCTCGAGATCGACGAGGCGGCGATCGCGCGCCACCGGGCGCCCGCGATCGTCTTCATGAACGTCAACACGCCCGAGGAGCTCGAGCGCGCGCGGGCGCTGGCGGCGACGCTCCCCTGACGCGATGACGCGCCTGCGCCCGGTCCTCGTCGTGCACTACCACGAGATCAGCCTCAAGCGCGGCAACCGGCCACTGTTCCTGCGTCATCTCGCCCGGAACATCCGGACGGCGCTCGGCGACCTGGGCCCGTTCACGCTGCGCCAGCGGCCGGGGCGCATCGTGCTCGACCTCGACGAGCACCCGCGGCCGGAGGCCGCGCGCGACCGGATCCGGCGCGTGTGCGGCGTGGCCAGCGTCTCGCTCGGCTATCGCACGTCGTCCACGCTCCCGGCGATGCAGCATCTCGTCGGCCGCCTCGTGGAGGGCCGCGCGTTTGCCTCGTTCCGGATCACCGCGCGGCGCGCCTTCAAGACCTACCCGATGACCAGCGTGGAGCTGAACCGCGCGCTGGGCGCCTTCGTGCTGCAGCGCGTGGCCACGCGCGTGGACCTCGAGCATCCGGAGGTCGAGATCGTCGTGGAGGTGCTGCCCGACGAGACGTTCGTCTCGCTCGACCGGCGGCCAGGGCCGGGCGGGCTGCCGGTGGGCGGCAGCGGCACCGTCGTCGCGCTGCTCTCGGGCGGCATCGACTCGCCGGTGGCGGCCTGGCGGATGATGAAGCGCGGCTGCCGCGTCGTCTTCGTGCACTTCCACAGCGTCCCCTACCTGCCGGACACCTCGCAGGTCAAGGCGCGTGCGCTGGTCGAGCGCCTCACCGAGTGGCAGTACGCCTCGCGCCTGCACCTGGTGCCCTTCGGCGAGATCCAGCGCGAGGTCGTGCTGGCAGTGCCCGGCCCCGCCCGCGTGGTCGTCTACCGGCGGTTGATGATCCGCATCGCCGAGGCGATCGCGCGCCGGTCCGGCGCGCGGGCGCTGACGACCGGCGAGAGCCTGGGGCAGGTGGCCTCGCAGACGCTGGAGAACATCGCGGCCATCGACGCCGCCGCCGGCATGCCGGTGCTCCGGCCGCTGATCGGCACCGACAAGATCGAGATCACCGAGGAGGCCCGGCGCCTGGGCACCTTCGAGATCTCCATCGAGCCCGACGCCGACTGCTGCACGCTGTTCGTGCCGCCGCACCCCGCCACGCGCATGACCGAGGCCGAGGCGCGCGCGGCGGAGTCGCGCCTGCCGCTCGAGGCGCTGGTCGAGGCGGGGGTGGCCGGCGCCGTCGAGGAGAGCTGCCGGTTCCCGGCGGCGGTGCCCGCCCCCCGTATCTAGTCTCCTTGACGCAGGCGGCCACAATCGGTATGGTCTTTCCATGGCCCGGCGGCTCGCCGACGTCGATCCCGAGATCGCCAAGGCCCTCCACGAGGAGGCCCAGCGCCAGCATCGGAACCTGGAGCTGATCGCCTCCGAGAACTTCGTCTCCGAGGCGGTGCTGGAGGCGACCGGCTCCGTCCTCACCAACAAGTACGCGGAAGGCTATCCGGGCCGGCGCTACTACGGCGGCTGCGAGGTCGTGGATGTCGTCGAGGACCTCGCGATCGCGCGGGCCAAGGAGCTGTTCGGCTGCGAGCACGCCAACGTGCAGCCGCACTCCGGTGCCCAGGCCAACATGGCCGTGTACTTCACGCTGCTCAAGCCGGGCGACGTCGTGCTGGGCCCCAACCTCTCGCACGGCGGCCATCTCACCGCCGGCAGCCCGGTGAACTACTCGGGCAAGTTCTACTCGATCGTCGCCTACGGCGTGCGCCGCGACACCGAGCGCATCGACCTCGACCAGGTCCGCGACCTCGCCAAGCAGCACCGGCCCAGGCTGATCATCGCCGGCGGCTCGGCGTTCCCCCGCGCGATCGACTTCGCGCCGTTCGCCGAGATCGCGCGTGAGGTCGGCGCCACGCTCATGGCGGACA
>DASSLH010000593.1:0-7494 GCA_035689625.1 Candidatus Methylomirabilota bacterium
TCGGTGCCCGGGGCCGCGACGCCCGGGGCCGGCGCGCCCGGCATCGGCGCGCCCGGCGCCTGGGCGGCCGTCGCCGAGCCGGGGTCGGCGATGCACGCTTCCATCTGGGTCCACGACTCGCTGGCGCCCTGGCAGCGCGCCCACGCCTGCGGATCGATCGCGCCGCGCGCCCGGCCCAGACGCTCCTGCGAGGCCTTCTCGAGCGCGATGCAGCGCAGCTGCGACTGCATCTGCGGATTGGTCGCGCGGCAATAGGTGGCCGAATCCTCGGGCGGCGCCGCATCGGCAACCCCGAGGACGCTCAGCACCGAGCCGGCGGCGACGAGCGAGACGGCCAGGCTGCGCACGGGGTCAGTTTAACGCTGTTATGATGAGAGCGCCTCGCGCGGGTTCGCCGGACCGGGCGGATAGCTCAGCTGGAAGAGCGCAGCCCTTACAAGGCTGAGGTCGCAGGATCGAAACCTGCTCCGCCCACCACCCAACCCAACCTTGCTAAGATGTCGCGACCCGAAGGGCCCACGGAGGACACATGGCCGAGCGCAGGGTGTGGCTGGTCCGTCACGGAGAGACGGAGTGGAGCAAGAGCGGCCAGCACACCGGCCGGACCGACATCGCCCTGACCGCCAGGGGCGAGCGGCAGGCCAAGGCGCTCGGCCGGTACCTCGCCGGCCAGCGCTTCGCCCTCGTGCTCACCAGCCCCATGGGCCGCGCCCGGGAGACGTGCCGCCTGGTCGGCCTCGGCGAGGGGGCCCAGGTGAGCGAGGACCTGCACGAGTGGAACTACGGCATCTACGAGGGCGTCACGACCCAGTCCGTGCGCGACAAGCAGCCGGACTGGACGATCTGGACGACGCCCATCCCGCAGGGCGAGACCCTCGAGCAGGTCGGCGAGCGCGCGCGCCGCATCGTCGCGCGCGTGGAGCAGGTGGACGGCGACGTGGCGCTGTTCGCGCACGGCCACATCCTGCGAGTCCTGGGCGCCACCTGGATGGGGCTGCCGCCGATCTACGCCCGCAACCTCGCGCTCAACACCGCGACGCTCAGCATCCTCGGCTACGAGCGTGAGACGCGCTGCATCGAGGTCTGGAACCAGGCGCCGGCGCTCGACGACTGACCGCTCAGGCGGCGGCCAGCCCCGACTCCGGCCGCCGCCGCACCTCCACGAAGCCGTCCACCACGCGCGTCTCGAAGCACGGCTGCGGCATCGTCGCCGGGCCGTCGAGCACGCGCCCGTCCGCCAGGGCGAAGCGCGAGCCGTGCCACGGGCACACGATCGCGTCGTCCCGTACCGCGCCCTCCGCCAGCGGCCCGCCGAGGTGGCTGCACTGCTCGCCCAGCGCGTACACGCGGGCGCCGCGGCGCACCAGCACGATCCGCACGCCGCCCAGCTCGGCGCGCACCGGCTGGCCCTCGCGCAGGTCGCTCTCGCGCACGGCGCGCGTGAAGCGGCCGGCGGTCGGCTCCTCCCGCTGTGCGTGGTCCACGCCGACGCGATCGTGATAGACGAGCCGGCCGCCCAGGTACGCCGACGCCAGCAGCAGGCCGAAGCCGGCGCCGGACAGCGCGCGGCCGGCCCGGCGGCCGCCGCGGCGGCGCGCCAGCAGCGAGCCGGCGTAGAGGCCGAGCGCGAGCGTGTTGAGGCCCGCGTGCACGAAGCCCGTGCGCCGCGCGCCGCCCTCGGTGTGCTGCCAGTCGGTGAGGCCGGCCAGCGCGGCGCCGAGCGCGCCCACGATGCCGACGAGGATGGCGTCGTCGGCGCGCCGCTGCAGCGCCGGGCGCCGCGCCCAGCCTCCGTCGCGGGCGTCGAGCGTGTCGAACACGAGCGCGGTCGCCCAGGCGCCGATCGGCACGTCGGTGAGGACCGGGTGCAGCGGGTGCCCGAGCCAGGTGCCGTGCAGGACGTTCTTCACTGCCTGGCCGGCGCGGCCGCCGGCGCGAAACGCGACGGAGACCGCCTGCTGCAGGCCCTCCACGAGCGGCGCCAGCCATTGCTGGCGCTGGATCACGGCCACGGCGCTCTCGGCGATCCCGGACGGCCGCGCGTCAGCCATCGCTAGCGCTTCTTCGCGGGCCGGCCCGACGTCGAGGGCGTCGTGCTCGGGCTGGCGGCCGGCAGGCTCTCGCCTTCCTTGCGCGCCTCGTACTTCGGCGCGCGGTCGACCTTGGCCTGGTCCACCACGCCGACCCAGCGATCGGGGTTGTCGTTGTCGTGCTGGATCTTCACGTCCGGCCACATGAGCACGAGCTTCTCGCCGCCCATGCCGAGCACGCCGCCCTTGCTGAGGATCACGTGCGTGATCTTGCCGTCCGACTGGTTGACGATGACCTGGTCGACCTGGCCGACGTCCTTGCCGTCGGTGGAGCGGATCTTCATGCCGATCAGCTTGCTCGACTCCAGCGCGGTCGCCTGGGGCGACCACGTCGTCCGCTCGGGCTCGCTCGAGCTGCTGGTGCCGGCGTCCCGCTTGGCCTTCGTGTCCCCGGCCGGGGAGGTCGTCGTCTGGGCCCAGGCGCCGGTGGCCAGGCCCAGGGACAGGAGCGCGGCGGTCACGACAAACGGTGCTTTCTTCACGGCAGAGCCCTCCTTGCTCCTGCCGGTGGCAGCAAGGGCAATGCCGCCGAGGTAGTGAGCCCACCCCGTCGGTGTGCTATTTTCGGAGGGCATGTCCGCCCCCGTCCGCGCCGTCCTGGCTCTCGCCGTCCTCGTGCTGACGGCGCTGCCCGCCACCGGCCTCGCCCAGGACGGCTTCCGCATCACCTACGACGTGGACCGCACGCGGCCGGAGAAGGCGCGCATCACCGGCCAGGTCGCCAACGACCGCTCGCAGGACGTGTTCGAGGTCAGCGTGACCGCCGAGGCGCTCGACGCCCGTGGCAAGGTGGTCGCCCGCGGCATGAGCTTCGTGGACGCGCGCATCGCGCGCGGCGACAACCGCCAGTTCTCGGTCAGCGTGCCGACGCCGCCCACGGCGACGAGCTTCCGCGTCGTCGTCGGCTCCTACCGCACCGGCTTCAGCAACCAGGGTCCATGACGCCGACGTCGCGGCGCCGGCAGCGCGGCTTCACGCTGATCGAGCTGCTCGTCGTCGTGGCGATCGTCGGCATCCTGGCCGCGATCGCGTTCGCGCTCTACGTCAACGTGCAGGCGCGCGGCCGCTACGGCCGCGCCACTGCCGACGTGCGTGCGATCACCGGCGCCGTCAGCGCCTACGCCGCCCACATGGGCGCGATCCCGACGACGGCGGAGGGTCTCGTGGTGCTCGCGCAGGTCTCGACGAACACGCAAGGGCAATGGGCCGGACCGTACCTCAACGGCGTGCCGCGGCCGCCGACGGGCGGCAATCCGGCGTGGCCCGCGGCGTACGCCTACCAGGCCGACATCGCGCCGGGTGGCGCGGCCTCGCCCGGCCAGTTCGTCGTGTGCGCCAGCGGCGACGGCTACGTCGTCCACAGCGCGGCCGGTACCACGACCTGTCCGTAGTCCGCGGTCAGACCAGCGGCGGCTCACACGCCATGCCAGCCGCCGCGCCGCTTTTTTCACGACCGGGAAAGTTTTTTCAGGCCTTGCCCGCTGCCTCCGCCTTGGTTACGGTGAACGTCTCCGACGAACCGAGAAGAGAGCAGGAGATTGGCCATGGATGGGTGGTGGAACGAGATCGACGATCAGGTGCGGCGCTGCCTGGAGCGCTCCGGCCCCATGGCGCCCGCCGAGATCGCTCGCCAGCTCGGACTCTCGGAGGGCGCCGTCGCCTCCGTGCTGTCGTTGCTCGCGCAGGAAGGCAAGCTGCACATCACGCGCGTCGAGTTGCCGGCGCGCGAGGATCGCCGCCAGCTCTCGCTCTGAGCGCCGGCGGCCGGTGAGCCTTTGACCGGACCGCGCCCGCGTGATAGCCTGACGAGGCTTGCGCACGGGCTCGTGGTGCAGCCTGGTTAGCACACTGGACTGTCAATCCAGAGGTCGCGGGTTCAAGTCCCGTCGAGCCCGCCATAAAAACGTAGCGTTAGAAGGGGGCGGCTTCGGTCGCCCCCTTCACTTTGCCCAGCACTTTGCCCTGCGCCGCGACGACCGTGCCCACTTTGCCCTCGGTGTAGGCCGCCAGTTTCGCCGCGCCCTCGCGTAGCATCGCCTCGTCCACGATCGCATAGCGGCGGTGGATCGCCTCGGTACGGTGGCGGACGATCGCCATCGCCGTCGACCTCGGCACGCCGGCGCGCTCGAGATTCCGCACCGCCGTGCGCCTGGGGCCCCCCTTCTTCGTCCAGTGGAACACTCAGGGGATGATGCTCTTGGTCTTGCGCTCGAGCGCCCCGCGTCCAGGACACTGGCGGGTGAAGCGACCGACGCGACTGCCGGGCGTCTCGAATCCCCGGTGCGTCAACGTGTGATCTTTTCGCTGTTTGCCTCCATGTCGCCCGTAGAGGCAGTCGCCCCGCCCTTCACGCCGTCGCCCTTCCGAGGCTCGAGATCCTTCGTCGCCCGCTTTGCCGTCGTCGCCTTCTTTTTCATGGGGTCGCCCGTCACTTTGTGCCGTCTGGCTTCTGCGGCTGGTACGAAACTTCGAGGCCGGTGTAAGCGAGCGTAATGCCGCCGCTGACGTCCTGAGCCTTGGCGTTCTTGACGGAGAGGTCCTTCAGCGCTGTCTCGCCCTTCGTCGCCGACTTCTTCATCGCTTCTGTCCTCCGTTCCCGCTGGCTAACTGATGCCGCTCCTGATGCCCTCGTTCAAGACTCGAGGGGAGTTCCCCCGGCCTTGCGGCATACGACGATGATGCCGCCCTTCACGACGTCGTCTTTCCGGATCGGGAGATCGGTCACAACCCGCTCGGTGTGCTTCGTCGCCTGCTTCTTCATGGCCTCTTCCTCCGCTAGTGAGATGCGAACTTGGCCGAGGGGAGAGCATGGGCAGTGCCAGCGCGGAAATCGCCGTATTCCGCGTGGTTCTGGGCAAGCGAGAGTCTGGCGGTCAGGCGCTCCGCATGAGTCAGTTGGGCGGCATCGGGCAGCTTGCCCGGTTCTAAGCGGCCGATGATGACCCCGCCGCTGCCTGATACGATCTCGCAGGCAAAAGGCGCACGCTGCGCCCCGCAGCCGCGCGGCGCTCAGCCGGCGCCGAAAGGAGACAGCCCGGCACACTAGGGACCGTGAGGTGCGCGCCCTGCTGGCGGCAGCACTCCGACGATTGGAGGAGCTGTGGGCATCACCGAGGACGTCGAAGAGTTCATCCGGCTGCACCGCCCGCACGGCCGGCTCGAAGGCAACGCCACCGAGCCGACACTGACCGGCTACCGCGTGAGCATCGCGTGCCCGTGCGGTGTCACGTTCATTCGCCACGTCTCGGCGGGCGAGGCGGTGATCGACCTGGCGATGCTGGCGCGCCAGAATTGACGACGCCTCAGAGCCTCCGCAACCTGACCGCGGCGGTCGGCTTCGCCTCGCTCGACGCTCAAGAGCCAGAACTCCGCCTGCTCCATCGCTGGCTCGACTCCTGGCGCGGGCTCGGTGACGTCTCGGCCGGCATGCACGCCGCCGGCTGGGACCTCCAACTCACCGAGTACCGGGGATGGTCACTGGCGGGCGACGTTCTACGTGACCGGCCAGACGCATTCGATCGTCGGCGGGTCAGCGTGGGAGCCGGCACCGTGGACCACCGTGCAGCGGTCGGCGTGGTACGCGATCAGCCGACGATGATCAGATTTCACGACGTGGCTACGGTGCGTGTGCGTTACTTTCGGATTGACGGGACCGTCGGTGCTGCTGAACCTCGGGCTCAAGTTCGATCACGACGCGGCCGGACACACGTTCCGCGTCGAAGCAAAGGCCGTGAACGATTCGGGCGGAGTGCAGGGCTGGGACCTGGCCGGCACGATTGCCGTGGTGCCCCAGGGCATCGGCCGCAACGAGCGATAGAGGGGTGGGGCTGGCTGACTACGGGTCTTACTCGCCACAACGCGGCCACACGCCGCCCGTGTTGTGGCACGCGCCCCCCACCCAGACGACATAGCAGCGGTTCCCCGCCGTGGCGCAGGCGGCGAGCGCGAGCTGGCCCCCGCCGTCGTCGCGAACTTCGAGTGCCGGCTGATCGACACCCGCCTGATCCGCAGGTACAGCCTGTTCGTGCTGCGAGTCGTGTGAGCGCGGCCGAGGGCCGGACGTCAGTGCGCCTGGCGGCGCGGGAGGTCGGCCGGGTCCTCCCACCAGGTGCGGCGGAAGTCGCCGGGACGGCGGCCGGAGTATTTCAGGAACAGGCGCGACAGGTGCGAGGCGTCGTGGAAGCCGACCAGCGCGGCGATGCTCTCGATCTTCTCGGAAGTCTCCAGGAGCAGGCGCCGCGCCGCCTCCACCCGCACGCGGTTGACGTAGGTCTTGAGCGTCATGTGGGTCTCGGAGCGGAACAGGCGCGAGAGATAGTACGGCGACTGCTCGGCGGCGCCGCCGAGCGCACGCGTGTTGACGGCGGCGAAGCTGGCGCCGACGTGATCCATCACGCCGACGACGCGGGCGCTGAAGCGCGGGATCGGCCGGCGCGAGGGCCGCAACTCGGCGCGGATGCCGTCGAGCACGTCGCGCAGCGAGACCGGCTTGGGCAGCAGCGTGCAGCCCTCCGCCTCCAGCCTTGCCGCGCGCGCGCGGGCCGGCGTCTCCAGCACCAGCACCGAGGCCAGCGGGAAGCGCGCGCGCACGCGCGCGACGCTGTCGCGCGGCTGCGGCGCGGCATCGACGTCCACCACCACGACGTCGGGGCTGACCGGCGGCATCAGCGCCAGCGCGCTGCCGTCGCCCGGGATGCTCTCGACCCACGCGTAAGATACGAGCGCGGCGGTGAGCGCGGCCGCCATGCCGAGCGGGCAGCCCATGAGCAGGAGGCGCGCGGTGTCGGCGGCCGGGGACAGGTCGGCGGCGCCGGCCGCGCTGCCGAGCGCGGCGTCCATCACGGCCAGCAGCTCGTCGTCGTCGAACGGCTTGGTGACGTAGTCCACGGCGCCCAGCCGCATGGCGGCGGCCGCCGTCCACGCGGTGTTGATCGCCGACAGGATGACGACCGGCACGTCGACGCCCTCGGCGCGCAGGCGCTCGAGCAAGGTGATGCCGTCCATGCCCTCGAGCACGAGGTCCAGCAGGACGAGATCGACGGGGTCGCTCCTGAGCCGTCGCAGCGCCGTCTCGGCGTCGACGGCGTCGAGCAGCTGGTAGTCATCGTCCAGGACGAGGTGGAGCACCTCCAGCACGCTGCGGTCGTCGTCCACCGCGAGCACGACCGGCCGGCGCCCGCGCGCCTGTCCCATGGCGGCGGCATTGTAGCGCGTCGGCATGGATAGCGCCGCCATCCTCCTGCTCAAGCTGGCGGCCACGCCGCTGCTGATCGCGGGCGCCAGCCTGGCCGGCCGCCGCTGGGGGCCCGCCGTGGGCGGCTGGCTCGTCGGCCTGCCGCTCACGTCGGGCCCCGTCGCCGTGTTCCTGGCGCTCGAGCACGGCGCCGCGTTCGCGGCGGCGGCC
>DASSLH010000594.1:0-3036 GCA_035689625.1 Candidatus Methylomirabilota bacterium
TGGCCGCGGCCGGCAGGCGCAGCACGGCCGGCGGCGGCTGCGGGTAGGCGCGCAGGATCGGCTCGCACTCGTCCGCGCGCTGCAGCGCAATGATCAGGTCCGGCTTCACGCGGTCGATCTTCACGCGCTTGACCGCGCGGCCGAGGTCGCCCTGCACGAGGCCGGAGGTGTCCACCAGCACGCGGTCGCAGCCCTCGTCGAGCGCGCGTGACACCAGCCGCGCGGTCGCCTCCGCCGTCTCGCGCATGCAGGTGGCCGGCGACGTCACGCCGAGGAACTCGAGACCGATCACCTCGGCCTCGGCCAGCCGCTCGAGGGGACGGCGCACGCGGCCGAGCGCGATGGTCGTCGGCGGGCCGATGTCCTTCTGGCCGAGGTCGGCGTCCACGACGCCGACGGTGTGGCCCTGCCCGGCCAGCGCGGCGGCCAGGCGGGTGACGAGCGTGCTCTTGCCGGTGTCCGCCGCGCCCAGCACCAGCGTGACGGGCGCGGCCGCGGCGGCGGCGAGGGCCGCCGCCGGCGCTGGCGTCACGCCAGCTTGGCCAGCGCGGCGCCCATGCGCTCCAGTCCTTTGCGGATCAGCGCGTCGCTGGTCGCGTAGGACAGGCGCACGTGGGCGTCGGAGCCGAAATCCTTGCCCGGCACGACGGCGACCCGCGCCTCCTCCAGCAGGAACGCGGTGACGTCCACCGAGCCCTTGAGGGTGAGCGGCCCGCCCTCGCTGCGCCGCCACGTGCGGCCGAACAGGCCGCTGACGTTGGCGAACGCATAGAAGGCGCCCCGGGGCATCACGCAGCTGACGCCGGGCAGCGCGTTGAGCCCGGACACGATCAGGCGGCGGCGGCGATCGAACTCGCCGGCCATCTTCGCCACCTCGTCCTGCGGCCCGTTGAGCGCCTCCACGGCCGCCCACTGCGCGATCGAGGCGGGGTTCGACGTGACCTGGCTCTGCACGTCGGTCATCGCGCGGATCAGCGCGCGGGGCCCGGCGGCGTAGCCGATGCGCCAGCCGGTCATCGCGTAGGCCTTCGAGCATGTGTTCACGGTGATCGTCCGCGCCTTGATCTCGGGGCCGAACGACGCGATCGAGATGTGGCGCCCCTCGAAGGTCAGCGCCTCGTAGCACTCGTCGGACACCACCCAGGCGCCGCGCTCGACGGCGATCCGGGCGACGGCCGCCAGCGCCGCCTTCGAGAAGACCGCGCCGGTCGGGTTGTTGGGGCTGTTGAGCACGATCAGCTTCGTGCGCGGCGTCACCGCGGCGCGCAGGCGCTCGGCGTCGAGGTCGAAGCCGGTCGCCTCGTCGGTGGGCACCTCGACCGGCACGCCGCCCAGCAGCCGCACCTGCTCGGGATACGACACCCAGTACGGGCTCGGCACCAGCACCTCGTCCCCGGGATTCACGAGCGCGACGACGAGGTTGAACAGCGTGTGCTTGGCGCCGACGGAGACAAGCACCTCGGCCGGCTCGTAGTCGAGGCCGTTGTCGCGCTTGAGCTTGGCGCAGACGGCCGCGCGCAGCTCGGGAATGCCGCCGACCTCCGTGTACTTCGTCTGCCCGCGCCGCATCGCCTCGGCGGCGGCCGCCTTGATGCGCTCGGGCGTGTCGAAGTCGGGCTCGCCGGCCCCGAAGGAGATGACGTCCACGCCGCGGGCGCGCAGCTCCTTGGCCTTGGCCTGGACGGCGAGCGTGGACGAGGGCGCGAGGGTCTTGAGTCGGTCAGCCAGCACGGCGACTCCTTACCTTGGGGGGAACTTCTCCGCCAGGCGCTTCTCCGCGATCACCGGCACCATGCCGTGCACGGAGGCGCCGTAGCTCGAGACCTCCTTGATGAGCCGCGAGGAGATGTACGTGTACCGCTCGTGCGGCATCATGAAGACGGTCTCGACCGTCGACTTCAGCTTGCGGTTCATGAGCGCCATCTGGAACTCGTACTCGAAGTCCGAGACGGCCCGGATGCCGCGCACGATGCAGTCCGCCCGCTCGCGCTCGACGAGGTCGATCAGCAGCCCGTCGAAGGCGACGATGCGGAAGTGGGGGCCGAGCCCGAGGTTCGCGGTGGCCTCATCGATCATCTCCAGCCGCTCGTTCACCGTGAACAGCGGCGACTTGGAGGGGTTGGCGACGACGGCCACGATGACCTCGTCGAAGATTCTCAGGCTGCGCTGGATGACGTCGACGTGGCCGTTGTGGATCGGGTCGAACATGCCCGGATACACGGCGCGCTTGCCCAAGGCTCGCTCCTAAGCCGCCGGAATTCCAACGCCGCATCGTAGTCGCCGCTGTGCGTCAATGTCAAGACAGCCGGGACGCGGCGAGCCGGGCCGGCGCCGGCGGCTCAGGCGGTCGCGGCCGCCCGGTAGAACGTCAGCGTCGTCTCGCCGAAGCGGCGCGTGCGAAAGGCGAAGAGCGCGCCGATGCGCTCGGCCGGGGGACGCTTGGTGAAGTGCTGGGCGATGACCCAGCCCTCGCCCAGCAGCAGACCGCCGCCGCCCAGGCTCTCCAGCGTGCTCTCCACGAGACCGCTCTCGTAGGGCGGGTCGAGGAACACCACGTCGAAGCGCTCGCCGGCCTGGTGCAGCGCCTGCAGCTCGCGCAGGACGTCGCCGCGCTTCACGCGCGCGGCCGCCCCGACGCCGAGCGCGGCGACGTTGTCGCGCAGCGCGGCCACCGCGCGCGCGTCCTGCTCCACGAACGTCGCGTGCGCCGCGCCGCGCGAGAGCGCCTCCAGCCCGACGCCGCCGGCCCCCGCGAAGAGATCGAGCACGCGCGCCCCCGGCAGCCGCGGCGCCAGCGTGTCCATCAGCGCGATCCGCACCTGGTCCGCCGTCGGCCGCGTCGTCGCCCCCCGCGGCGTCACCAGCCGCTGTCCCTTCAACGCTCCCGCGATGATTCTCATGGCCGTGGTCCGGTGGCGCGCCGCGCGCGCGGGGGCGCCGGGGTGCGCCGCGGGTGGCGGGCGAGCCATTGCCCCTCGCCCGCAGCCGTGGCACCGCAAGGCGAAAAGCGTGGAAGGTCGGGTGCGAAGTGAACGG
>DASSLH010000595.1:0-3103 GCA_035689625.1 Candidatus Methylomirabilota bacterium
CCGCGCGCCGAGCCGCGGCCAGCGCCTCGACGCTGCCGTCCACGCCGGCCGCGCGCCAGCCGCGCTCGCGCAGCAGGATCACGTACTGGCCCAGCCCGCAGCCCGCCTCCAGCACGACGCCGTCCGCCGGCAGCGCGCCAACGATCAGCGCCGTCAGCGGCGAGCGTCGGGCCACCGTCAGCAGCTCCTCGACGGTGTGCCCGCCCCAGTGCTCGGTCCAGAAATCGGCGGCAGCGGTCGTCGAGTAATACGCCAGCATCAGCGGCGCCGCCAGACCGACCAGGCGCCCGCCGCCCACACGCGCTCGAAGTCCGGCGCGGCCGGCGCCGCCGCCCGCACGAGCGCGGGGTCCACGATCACGTAGTCGGCCTCGCGCTGGTGGCGCGGCAGGCGGTCCGCTCGCGATCGAGCGCGTACCACTGCGTGAGCGGGCCGCTGCCGGCCAGGAACATCAGCGCGCCGTCCTTCCAGGATCCCGTGATCGCGCGGTGCGTGCGCAGCCTGAACTCCCCGTCGTCCGTCATGAACAGCGCGGAGGCCGGCGTCCGGGCGCTCGCCCATTGCCAGAGCGCCGGGCCGGCCCCCGGCTCGGCGGCGGGGGCGGCGGCCGCCGGCGCCGGGCCCAGGCCGAGCGCGTGCTTCACGGCGGCGCGGGACTGCGGGGAAAACGCGTGGATCACCTGCCCGGGCGGGACGAGCGAGAGGACGAACAGCACGGCGACGGCAACACGGGCGCGCGCCGTGCGGCGCTCGAGCAGGGCGGCGTACGTGAGGGCGAGGCCGCCGAGGAGGATCGGATAGAGCAGGCGCAGCACGCGCAGCTGCTGGAGGTCCACGTCGGGCCGGTCGAGCGCCACGCCGACGGCCTGGATCAGCGCGGTGCCGCCGAAGCCGAGCGCCAGCGCGACGAGCAGGATCGGCGTGAGCGGCGTCATCACCGCGCGCGGCTTCCCGCACCGGCGCCAGGCGAGCCAGGCCCCGAGCGGCAGCGCGAGGTGAAAAGGCCACCGAGAGCAGCGCGTTGCCGGCGATCGGGTAGAGCAGGTACGGAAACCGGTAGTCGAGCGCCGCGCGCACCGTGGCCGGGTCGCCGCCGCCGAGCCGGCCGCCGAAGAACGGGATCACGTAGAAGAGCGCGCCGGCCACGAACAGCGCGACGCCCAGCGCGACCTGGGCGAGCGCCCGCGGGCGGCCGCGCTCGCGCCAGAGGTGCGCGCGCGCGGTGACCTGCGCCAGCCGGTACGCGGATACCGGATGGACGTTGAAGAGCAGCCCGAGCAGCGCCCAGTAGCCCGGCCGCGCCGGGCGCGCGCGCCACCACAGGAACAGCAGGAGCAGCAGCGGCGTGAGGCCGGCCAGGATCGTGCGCGTCGCCGCCGACGGCATCCCGTCGAAGCCCCACACCTCGCCGCCGAGGCCGTTACGGATGGTGAGCGCGCCGAGCGTGGCGAGCGCAGCCGGCAGGACACGGCCGCTCACGACCCGGAAGAACACGTAGTGGCCACCGATGAAGAGCGCGCCCATCAGCCAGCCGAGCCAGACCAGCGCCCGGTCGACGTCGCCGCCCAGCCGGCGCGCGAGCGCAGCCTGGACGTCGAGGAACCACGGCACGTCCGCCGGTCGGGGTCGTAGCCGCAGAGCGCGTCGCGGGCCAGCAGCGAGGGGGAGAGCTTGCGGGCCACGAGCAGGTCGTAGGCGTTCTGGTCGCCGTGCAGGTCGGCATCGCCGAGCGCGACGAGGACGACGACGACCACCTCGCCGGCGCGGCGAGCGGCGGTCAGCGGCGGACGCGCGGCCGGGCCCACTCGCGGACCAGGAGGGCGAAGAACTTCAGGCCCACCGGGATCGCGTTGAGCTTGGACACCCCGCGGCCGATGCGGGCCGACTCGTGCGTCGGGAACTCGAGCACGCGGAGGCCGACCTGCAGCGCCCGGATCGACATCTGGAACTCGATGGCGTAGCCGTCGGCGTCCGGATGCAGCCGCCGGAACGCGGCCCGGGTGATGCCGCGATACCCGTTGATCGTGTCGTAGATGTGGGCGCCGCCGCGCGCGCACAGCGCGTTCACCAGCCAGGTGAACAGCAGGTTGCCCCACCGGCGGCTGGTGAACAGGAACTTGTCGTCGTCCTCGGAGCGCGCGCCCGGCATGAAGCGCGAGGCGATCACCATGTCGTGGCCGGCCGCCAGCCCCTCGATGATGCGCGGGATGTCACCGGGCTCCTCGTTGCCGTCGGGGCTGAAGAAGATCAGCGCGTCGTGACGGGCGTGCTCGACGGCGAGCCGGAACGCCTCCCCTCGCCCGCGCCGCGCCTGGCGGATGACCCGCAGGCCGCGCGCGGCGAAGAACTCCAGCGTGCCGTCCACGGAGCCGCCGTCCACGACGAGGACCTCGTCCAGGCAATGCGTCGGCAGCTTCGGGATGATCGCGGTGACACCGTCGATCTCGTTGAGGGTGAGGACGACCAGCGTGACCGGCATCAGCGGGCGGCGGCGGTCCGCTGGCTCCGGTACCAGGCGATCGTGCGCGCCAGGCCGTCCCGGAAGCCGACCTCGGCCTCGAAGCCGAACTCGCGCTTGGCCCGCGCGACATCGGCGCTGCGCCGCCGCTGGCCGCTGGGCCGGGAGGCGTCGAACACGAGGCGCCCGCGATAGCCGGTCAGCTCGGCGAGCAGGTGCGCGAGGTCGCGGATCGAGATCTCGAAGCCGGCCCCCAGGTTCACCGGCTCGGCGCCGTCGTAGCGCTCGGCGGCCAGCGCCAGGCCGCGGGCGGCGTCGTCCACGTAGAGGAACTCGCGGGTGGCGAGGCCGTCACCCCACACGACGAGCTCGGCGGCGCCGGTCTCGGAGGCCTCGAGCATGCGCCGGATGAGCGCGGCGATGACGTGCGAGCGGTCCGGCTCGAAGTGATCGCCGGGACCGTAGAGGTTCATGAGCAGCAGGTGCACGGCGTTGAAGCCGTACTGCGCGCGGTAGGCCTGGCCCTGCACCAGCAGCATGCGCTTGGCCATGCCGTACGGCCCGTTGCTCGGCTCCGGGTAGCCGTCCCAGAGCGTCTCCTCGCGGAACGGCACCTCGGCGTGCTCGGGATACGCGCAGACCGAG
>DASSLH010000596.1:0-2396 GCA_035689625.1 Candidatus Methylomirabilota bacterium
GCCGGCGACGGACACGCGCCACGAGCCGCGTCCGCTGCTCGCGCCGGGCGAGCTGGCCGAGGGCGCCGGCAAGGCGCTGACCGTCAACGGCGTGGAGGTCGCGGTGTTCCGTCACCAGGGCCGCCTCTACGCGCTGCAGAACGCCTGTCCGCACGCCGGCGGCGAGCTGGCGGGCGGCGAGCTGAGCGGGGACGAGGTCGTCTGCCCGCTGCACGGCCATCGCTTCAACCTCGCGACCGGCGCCTGCTCGACCGATTCCGCGCTCTGCGCGAAGACGTTCCCCGTGGTGCCGCACGCCGGCGGCCACACGATCGACGCCTGAGAAAGGAAGGATGCCATGTCCTACGTCAAGCCCGATTCGGTGCTGGAGCACATGGTCGACGCCGGAGGCGCCAAGGGCCGGCTGCCCGCCCGCGACCTGCTCGTGCGCGGCTTCCTGGCCGGCAGCCTGCTCGGCTTCGCCACCACGCTGGCCTTCACGGCCACGCTGCAGACGAAGGTCGGCCTGGCCGGCGCGCTGGTGTTCCCCGTCGGCTTCGTGATGATCGTGCTGCTCGGCCTCGAGCTGGTCACCGGCAACTTCGCGCTGCTGCCGCTGGCCCTGCACGAGCGGCGGGCGACGGCCGGCGCGCTGGCGCGCAACTGGACGCTCGTCTTCCTCGGCAACCTGGCCGGCAGCGTGTTCTACGCCGCGCTCTTCACCCTCACCGTCGCGCCCGACTCGGAGATGGCGCGGCTGCTGGTGACGGTGGCCGAGGCCAAGACGCTCGGCTACGCCAGGCTCGGCGGCTGGGGCCTGCTGGTCGCGGTGAGCAAGGCCATGCTCTGCAACTGGATGGTCACCCTCGGCGTCGTCATGGCGCTCACCTCGCAGTCGACGGGCGGCAAGATCGCCGCCATGTGGCTGCCCATCCTCACGTTCTTCGCGCAAGGCTTCGAGCACTCGGTGGTGAACATGTTCGCGATTCCCGCCGGCATGCTGCTCGGCGCCCGCGTCTCGCTGGCCGACTGGTGGCTCTGGAATCAGATCCCGGTCACGCTCGGCAACCTCGTGGCCGGCGTCGTCTTCACCGGGCTGGCGCTCTACGTCACCCACCGCACGCCGGCGCCGCGCGCGGCGGAGCGGCCGGTCGCGGTCGCCGTCCTCGGCCTCGAGGCCGGCGACTGAGGCGGCCGCCATGGCCGGCTTCCCGATCGTCGTCGAGCTGGGCGGCCGCTCCTGTCTCGTCGTCGGCGGCGGCGCGGTCGCCGAGCGCAAGGTCGAGAGCCTGCTCGAGGCCGACGCGCGGGTGACGGTGGTGAGTCCGACCGTCACCCGACGGCTGCAGGCCTGGATCGACGCCCGCGCCGTGCGGCACATCGCCGGCGAGTACCGCGCCGGCGACGTGGCCGGCCATCGCCTCGTCTTCGTGGCCACCGACGATCCGGCGCTGAACGCCGGCGTGGCGGCTGAGGCGCGCGCGCTGCGGGTGTGGGTCAACGCCGCCGACGACCCCGAGCGCTGCGACTTCACGCTGCCCTCGGTGCTCCGCCGCGGCGAGCTGACCGTCGCCGTCTCCACCGGCGGCACCAGCCCGGCGCTGGCCCGCACGGTGCGCGAGGAGCTGGAGCGGTACTTCACGGACGACTATCGCGTGCTGGCCGAGGTTGCTGCCGAGACACGGCGCGAGCTGCGCCGCGACGGCCGCTCGCCCGACGCCGAGACGTGGCGCCGCGCGCTGCGCACGCTGCTGGCCGAGCGGTGAGCCGGGGACGCGTCTCGCTGGTGGGCGCCGGGCCCGGCGATCCCGGGCTGCTGACGCTGCGCGGGCGCAAGGCGCTGCACCACGCCGACGTCGTCGTCTACGACCGGTTGGTGGACCGGCGACTGCTCGCGCTCGCCCCGCGTCGCGCGCGGCTGATCTTCGCCGGCAAGGCGTCCGGCGAGCACACGCTGCCGCAGGAGGCGATCAACGCGCTGCTGATCGAGCACGCGCGGGCGGGCCGGCGCGTCGTGCGGCTCAAGGGGGGCGATCCGTTCGTGTTCGGCCGCGGCGGCGAGGAGGCGCAGGCGCTGGCCGCGGGCGACATCCCGTTCGACGTGGTGCCCGGCGTCAGCGCGGCCGTCGCCGTGCCGGCCTGCGCCGGCATCCCGGTGACCCACCGCGGCGTCGCCGCGTCGGTCACGATCGTGACCGGCCACGAGGACGGCAGCAAGACGGCGGCGCGCGTGGACTGGGCGCGGCTGGCCGGCGGCGCGGACACGCTGGTGATCCTCATGGGGCTGCGCGCGCTGCCGCGCATCGCCGCGACGCTGGTCGCGCACGGCCGGCGGGCCGAGACACCGGTGGCGCTGGTCCAGGACGGCACGCGCGCGGGCCAGCGGATCGTCGTCGGCACGCTCGCCGACATCGCCG
>DASSLH010000597.1:0-2157 GCA_035689625.1 Candidatus Methylomirabilota bacterium
GAGGCGCACCGCGCGGCCGCGCGCGCCGTCGAGGCCACCCGCCGCCGTCAGCCTCACGCGAATCCGCCGCGCCCCCAGCGTCGCGCGCCGCGCACGCGTCGCGTCGCCATCCACCGCGCCGTCGCGCAGCACGACGCCGTAGACGTCCGCCGCGGCGGCCGGGGTGACGTAGCCCTCGGCGAGGTCGGCCACCACGCGCGCCGGGTCGCGCTCGAGCGGATCGCCGAAGCCGCCGCCGCCACTGCTCTCCATCATCAGGACGTCGCCGACCTCGACGGGGAACGCGCTCACCTTGCCGGGCAGCGGCGAGGGCTGGATCGCGCGGTCGCCGCGCCGGATCCAGAAGCGGTTGGTGGCGCCGGCGGCGCCGCCGCAGACGCCGAACGGCGGCAGCACGGCCTTCTCGGCCAGCACCGACAGCCGCGTGTCCGGCGCCAGGATGCGCACGGCGCGCGTGAGGCCGAGGCCGCCGCGGAAACGGCCCGGGCCGCCCGAATCCTCGCGCAGCGCCGTGCGCTCGACGCGCACGGGGTAGAGCTGCTCGACGGCCTCGATCGGCTGCAGCGTCGTCATGTCGCTCTCGGTCCACGCCCGCACGGTGTTGCTGCCGTCGCCGCCGTCGAAGCCGCCGGTGCCGCCGGCCGGGTACTCGTAGAAGATGAAGGTCTCGCCCGGGTGGCGCGGATCGGGGCCGCCGACGTAGCAGTGGTTGCCACCGCCCTTGAGGTCGCCGGCCACGCGGCCGTCGAGGGCCTGGGCCAGCGCACCCATCACCGCCGACTCCACGCAGTACTTCACCTCCACCATGCCGCCGCACGGCGCCGGCGGATCGGCGTTGACGATCGTGCCGGGCGGCGTGAGCACGGTGAGCGGGCGGAACGCGCCGGAGTTGACGTCGCTGCCGGGGTCGAGGAACGCCTTGACGATCGTGAAGGCGCCGGTCGGCGCCATCGCGGGGCCGACGTTGGTCGGGCCGGCCGTCTGCGGCGAGGTGCCGGCCAGATCCACCGTGATCGCGTCGCCGGCGACCACCACCCGCGCGCGCACCGTCAGCGGCTCCAGCCGCTCGCGTCCCGACTCCAGGTGGGCCTCGTAGCGGTACTCGCCGTCGGGCAGCGCGGCGATCGCACGCCGCATGCGTCCCTCCGCGCGGTGCATGAGCTCGGCGACCGCGGCGCGGACGGTCTCGGCGCCGTAGCGTGCCGCCAGCGCCTCGACGCGCTCGGCCGCCTTGCGGCAGGTCCCGATCATCGCCTCGTAATCACCGCGCCGCTCGCGGGGACCGCGCATGTTGGCGAAGATCAGCTCCAGCGCCGCCTCGTTCGGGCGCCCCCGCTCGATGATCCGGATCGGCGGGATCCGCACGCCTTCCTGGAAGATCTCGGTGGCACCGCCCGACAGGCTGCCGGGGCTCATGCCGCCGACGTCGCCCCAGTGGGCGCGCACGACGGGGAAGACGAAGAGCCGGCCGTCGGCGAACAGCGGCGTCAGCATCGCCACGTCGTTGAGGTGGGTGCCGCCGCTGTAGGGGTCGTTGTGCAGGAACACGTCGCCGGGGTGGATGTCGTCGCCGAACTTCTCGCGCACGGCCTTCATGGACCAGCCGATCGGCACGATGTGCAGCGGGTGGTCCTGGCCCTTGGACATCGCCACGATCTGCGCGTCGCCGTCCATGAGCACGCAGGAGAAGTCCTCGCCCTCGTAGAGGATCGACGAGTACGCCGTGCGCACGAGCGTCACCCGCATCTCGCGCACGGTGGACACGAGCGTCTCGCGGATGACCTCCAGCGTGATGGGATCGATCACGCGCGCTCGAGCCTCAGGTTGCCGTGCGCGTCCAGCGCTCCCCGCCAGCCCGGCGGCACCACCGTGGTGGCGCCGAACTCCTCCACGATCGCCGGCCCCGCCAGCGCCGCCCGCTCGGGCAGCCGCTCGCGCTCCCAGATCGCGCAGTCGTGCGGCGTGCCGCCGAACCACACGCGGCGGCGCTCGATCAGCGCGCCGTCGAGCGTCGCGCCGTCCGCGCGGTGGTGCTCGGCAGCCGGCTTGGCGACGACGCCGTAGGCGCCGAGGCGCGCGTTGACCATCTCGATCGTGGCCGCCGGGTTGGCGTGGCCGTACGTCACCCGGTGCTGCTCGTGGAAGCGGGCCGCGATC
>DASSLH010000598.1:0-3012 GCA_035689625.1 Candidatus Methylomirabilota bacterium
CGCGCGCGATCCGCACGATCGAGCCCGCGGTGCGCTTCAGCGCCGGCGGCGAGGCGCGCCATGAGTGACGAGATCGCCTGGGCGACGATCCGCGAGCTCGGCGCCGCCTACCGCGCGCGGCGCCTGTCGCCGGTGGAGGTGACGCGCGCGCAGCTGGCGCGCATCGACAAGCTCGATCCGGCGCTCGGCACGTTCGTCACGCTGACGGCCGAGCGCGCGCTGGCCGACGCGCGCGCCGCCGAGGAGGCGCTCGGCCGCGGCGACGAGCGCCCGCTGCTCGGCGTGCCGGTCGCGCACAAGGACATCTACTGCACGCGCGGCATCCGCACCACCGGCGGCTCGGCGCTGCTCGCCGACTGGGTGCCCGACGCCGACGCCACCTGCGTGCGCCGCTGGCAGGAGGCGGGCACGGTCCTGCTCGGCAAGCTGATCACCCACGAGTTCGCGCTGGGCCTGCAGTTCCCCGGGCACCGCTTCAAGCCCGCCCGCAACCCGTGGAACGTCGCCCACATCCCCGGCGGCTCCAGCAGCGGCTCCGGCGCGGCGCTGGCGGCCGGGCTGGTCACCGGCGCCACCGGCTCGGACACCGGCGGCTCGATCCGCGGCCCGGCGGCGTTCTGCGGCATCGTCGGGCTCAAGCCGACCTACGGCCGTTGCAGCCGGAGCGGCGTGCTGACGCTGTCGTGGACGCTCGACCACACCGGCCCGATGGCGCGCACGGTCGAGGACTGCGCGTACCTGCTGCAGGCGATGGCCGGGCACGACCCGGCCGACCCGGCCAGCCGCCGGGCGCCGGTGGCCGACTACGTCGGCGCGCTGCGTGGCGGCGTGCGCGGGCTGCGGGTGGGCGTGCCGCGCAACTACTTCTTCGAGGGCGTGGACGACGAGATCGTGCGCGCCTTCGAGGAGGCGCTGGGCGCGCTGCGCCGGCTGGGCGCCGAGGTGCGCGACGTCGAGATCCCCAGCCTGGCCGCCACGCACTCGTTCCTGCTCATCATGCTGGCCGAGGCGTTCGCCTACCACGAGCATGACCTGCGCGAGCGTCCCGAGCTGTACGGCGACGTGCTGCGCGAGCGGCTGCAGGCCGGCGGCCTGGTCACCGCCGCGGAGTACACGCAGGCGCAGCGCATCCGCGCCGGCATCTGCGAGGAGACCGCCGCGGTGCTGCGGGAGGTGGACGTGCTGGCCACGCCGACGACGCCCAAGCCGGCCACGCCGTTCGCGCTGGCGCACGATCCCGACTTCGGCTTCCCGCGCAGCAACATGCCGCCCTTCAATCTCACCGGGCTGCCGGCGCTGGCGCTGCCGTGCGGCTTCTCGGCCTCCGGCCTGCCGCTGTCGCTGCAGCTGGCCGGCCGGCCGTTCGAGGAGACGACGGTGCTGCGTCTGGGACACGCCTACGAGCAGGCCACGCCCTGGCACACGCGGAGGCCGTCGTGAGGTCCGTCATGGGATGCTTGACCATCGGCCTCACGCTGGCGGTGCTGCTCCTGTCGTGTCCGCTCGCCGGCCGGGCCGCCGCCGGACCGGCGACCGACCAGGTTCACGGCTCGATCGACAACGTGCTCAAGATCCTCGCAGACCCCGAGCTCAAGAAGGCGAGCCGGGCGCCGGAGCGCCGGCGGGCGATCCGCACGGTGGCCAACGAGATCTTCGACTTCGACGAGATCTCGCGGCGCAGCCTGGCCGTGCACTGGCGGGCGCGCACGCCGGACGAGCGCCGCGAGTTCGTCGACCTCTTCGGCGATCTGCTCGAGAACTCCTACGTGTCCAAGATCGAGATGTACTCGGGCGAGAAGATCCTCTACACGGGCGAGACGGCCGACGGCGACCTCGCCGTCGTGAAGACCCGCATCGTGACCAAGCAGGGCACCGAGGTCCCGGTGGACTACCGCATGTTCAAGCAGGGGCCGCGCTGGCGCGCCTACGACGTGAACATCGAGGGCGTGAGCCTCGTCGCCAACTACCGGGCGCAGTTCAACACGATCATCTCCCGCTCGGGCTACCCGGACCTCGTGTCCAAGCTTCGCGCCAAGCGCGACGAGCGGCCGGGCGCGCGCGACGTCGGCCGCCCCGAGGAGCCGACCCCCACGCCGCCGTCGGGGTCGCCGCACGGGCGTCAGGGCCCCTGACCGCCGGGCGGTTCAGGCGCCGGTCGTGACCGGGCGCGCCGCGCACCCGAGCACGGCCTCGGTCGGAGATCGGACCAGGGGGCCTCGTCCGTAGTCTCGGTGACAGGGCCAGCGCCCGGGCGCCGCTGCTTGTCAAACAGGAGCGCCCTCTGGTACTCAGGAACGGCATGGCAACGGCTGGGGAGGACCTCATCCGGCGCATGGCAGCCGGTGATCGTGACGCCTTCAGCCGCTTCTACGATCGCTATGCCCCGCTCGTCTACCCGCTGGTGCTCCGCATCGTGCGCGACCGCGCCGACGCCGCCGACGTGCTGCAAGAGGTCTTCTGGGAGGCCTGGCAGGGCGCCGGCACGTTCGATTCCGGCCGCGGCAGCCCGGAGGCGTGGATGATCACGCGCGCTCGCACCCGGGCCATCGACCGCGTCCGCGCGGTGCGCCGCCGGGGCGAGACCTTCGTGCCGTCGGTGGACGAGGGCCGCGCCGCCGCCGCGGTCGAGGCCGGCGGCGACGCCGCCGAGCGCGCCGAGGACCGCGGCACGATCCGCACGGCGCTGGCGCAGCTGCCGGAGCCGCAGCGCGAGGTCATCGAGCTCGCCTACTACGCGGGGCTGACGCAGACGGAGATTGCCGCGCGCCTGCGGCAGCCGCTGGGCACGATCAAGACCCGCATCCGGCTGGGACTCGAGCGGCTGCGCGACGCGGTGAGGCGTCCGACATGAACGAGCACGACACGTTCGAGACGCTGGCGGCCGTGTACGCGGTCGGCGCCCTCGACGGCGAGGACCTCACCGGCTTCGAGGCGCATCTGGCCGAGGGCTGCGCGCGGTGCGCGGCCACGCTGCGCGAGTCGCACGAGGCGCTCGCGCGCGTGGCGCTGGCC
>DASSLH010000599.1:0-4027 GCA_035689625.1 Candidatus Methylomirabilota bacterium
GGCCGCACGGTGTAGCGCCGCGCCAGCGCGGGGACCAGCGCGGCGCGCCGGTCCTCCAGCCACGCGCGATCGCCGCTGGCCGGGTTGTCGCCGGACTGGTGGATGACCTGCGCGTGGGCCAGCAGCGCGCCGACGATCTCGCCCACCGCGCGGTTGATGGCCCGCGCGCCCTGGGCGCCGCCGGTGACGTAGACCAGCGGCAGCGCGGGGTCCAGGCCGAAGCGCCCGATGGCGTCGGCGCGCGAGCCCGCGCGCAGGTCGGGACGCAGCGGGTTGCCGGTCAGCACGACGCGGTCGGCCGGAAAGTGCGCGGCGCTCGCGGCGAACGTGATGGCGATCCGGCGCGCCACGCGCGCGGCGATGCGATTGGCCAGGCCGGGCACCGCCGTCTGCTCGTGAACCACGACCGGCACGCGGGCGGCCGTTGCGGCCAGCACGACGGGCAGGGCGACGAAGCCGCCGGTCGCGAGCACGACGCGTGGCTGCAATCGCCGGACGAGCGCGTGAGCGCGCAGGATCCCGGCCGGCACGTTGAGCGCGAGGTCGCTGACGTTGCGCCACGCCCAGTAGCGGCGCAGCTTGCCGGTGGGGATCGCGTGGTAGGGGATGCCGCGCTCGACCGCGCGCCGCGCCTCCACGCCGTCGCGGCTGCCGATCCAGGCGTGAGCGATGCCGCGCTCGCGCAGCAGCGTGGCGACCGCGAGCCCCGGCGAGGTGTGGCCGCCGGTGCCGCCGCCGGCGATGACGACCGAGACCGGGGCGCGCGTCACCTGTCCCGGTGGCGCTCCAGGGCGAGATCCACGAGCTTCTGCACGAGGTCGGGATAGGCCAGGCCCGTGGCCTCCCACATCTTCGCGTAGCCGCTGGTGGCCGTGAAGCCGGGGATCGTGTTGATCTCGTTCACGAGGATCGTCGGGCCGTCGAGGAAGAAGTCGACGCGCGCCATGCCGGCGGCGTCGATGGCGCGGAACGCCTCGACGGCCAGCGCCCGCAAGCGCGCGGTGAGCGCCGGCGTCACCGGCGCCGGGCACACCAGCCGCGCCTGGCCCTCGGCGTACTTCGTCGCGTAGTCGTACCAGTCGCTCTCGTAGACGATCTCGCCGGGCAGCGACGTCTGCGGCTCGTCGTTGCCGAGCACGCTGACCTCGATCTCGCGCGCGCGCGTGACGCCGCGCTCGACCATGAGCTTGCGGTCGTGGCGCGCGGCCTCGTCGAGCGCGGCCGGCAGCTCGGCGGGCGTCGTGACCTTGCTGATGCCGACGCTCGAGCCCAGGTTGCACGGCTTGACGAAGCACGGCACGCCGACGGCGTCCAGCACGCGGCGCACGACGGCGTCGCGCTGCTCGCGCCATTCCCGGCGCAGCACGAGAACGTGCTCGACGACCGGCAGGCCGTGCGCGCGAAAGACCGTCTTCATCATCGCCTTGTCCATGCCGATCGCGGAGGCCATCACGCCGGCGCCGACGTAAGGCACGTCGGCCACCTCCAGCAATCCCTGGATGGTGCCGTCCTCGCCGTAGGGGCCGTGCAGCGCGATGAAGACGACGTCGAGGCCCTGGCGCAGCTCGCTGGGGACGCTGCCGGCCGGCTCCGAGCGGGCCAGCGAGGTGGTGGCGGCCGCGCGCACGCCCTCGGCGCGATCGGCCAGCGCCTTCTTGACGGCGCCGGTGTCGTCGCCGCCCGGCAGCGCGCCCCGCGCCTGCTCGGCCAGCGCCCGCATGGGATCGCCGCCCACGACCCAGCGGCCGTCGCGCGCGATGCCGATCGGCACCACCTCGTGGCCCTGGCGCTCGAGCGCGGCGATGATGGAGGCGGCCGAGGCGAGCGAGACTTCGTGCTCACCGGAGCGGCCGCCGAAGATGACGCCCACGCGGCGCACGCGCGGCATGAGCGGATTGTAGCAGTCCCGCTCCGCCGCCCGTGAGCGCTTAGCGGGTGGAGCGGGGCGAGGCCGACGGCGGCGTGGGCTCGCTCTGGATGTAGCCGTTGGCGACGAGCCGGTTGTCCTTGCGGGGCACGCCGAAGAGCGAGACGCGGTCGCCGCGGCGCAGGGCCCGCAGCGTCTTGTCGCTCAGCTGGGAGAGGTCCACGGACGGCGTCCGCCCATTGTCGGTACGCAAGGTCACGGTGCTGCCGGCAATCGATTGCACGGTGCCATCCAGCCGCCAGAGCGGCTCGGCGGGCGGCGCCGGGGACACGGCCGTGCTTGGGATGGACGCCGACGGCGAGCCGCCGAGGCTGGAGGTCGTCAGGCCCAGCGAGGCGGCGTCCCCGCTGCCGATCGCGATGCCGCTCAGCTCGTAGGGCCGTCCACCCTCGATGCCGAGCACGGCCATGCGCGAGCCGGAGGTCATCGTGTCGGTCGTCCGGCGCTGCGCGGCCGAGATGTCCGCGTAGTACGAGCGGCCGTCGGAGCCGCGAATCACGATGAACGGCTCGTTGGCCACGGTGGCCGGCCACTCCAGCGTGCCCTCGACGACGCGGGGATCGCCGGGCGATGCCAGGGCGGGACCGGACGACAACCCGAGGATGGCGAGGGCGAGGAGCGCGCGCTTCATGGCCGGGAACCTCCACGGACGTTGAAGGCAAACCCGGTGCCACCGGCTCAGGACTGTGTGCGGTGCTCCTCGCGCCAGCGGCGCCACGCCGCCAGCCGCCGGCCCAGCTCGGCCTCGAGGCCGCGATCGGTGGGCTCATAGTAGATGCGGCCGCGCAGCGAGTCCGGCAGGTGCTCCTGCGCCACGCGCGCGTCGGGCGCGTCGTGCGCGTACCGGTAGCCTGCGCCGTAACCGAGCCCCTTCATGAGCGTGGTCGGCGCGTTGCGGATGTGCAGCGGCACCGGCTCCGAGGGGCGCTCCTGCACGTCGGCCTTGGCGGCGTTGAAGGCGACGTAGGCGGCGTTGGACTTCGGCGCCAGCGCCAGGTAGAGCGTGGCCTGGGCCAGCGCCAGCTCACCCTCGGGCGAGCCGAGGAAGTCGTAGGCCTCCTTGGCGGCCAGCGTGAGCGTGAGCGCGCGCGGATCGGCGTTGCCGACGTCCTCGGAGGCGAAGCGCACCAGCCGCCGCGCGACGTAAAGCGGATCCTCGCCGGAGTCGAGCATGCGCGTCATCCAGTAGAGCGAGGCGTCGGGATCGGAGTCGCGCAGCGACTTGTGCAGGGCCGAGATCAGGTTGTAGTGCTCCTCGCCCGACTTGTCGTAGAGCAGCGTCTTGCGCTGGGCCGCCTCGCGGATGTTGGCCTCGCTCACCGCGCGGCGGCCGCCGGCCGCCGGCGCCAGCTGCACGGCCAGCTCGAGGATGTTGAGCGCCGAGCGCGCGTCGCCGTTGGCCAGGCGGGCGATCAGGCGCAGCGCGTCCTCGCCGACGTCGGGCGCCAGCGCGGCCAGGCCGCGCTCGCGGTCGGCCAGCGCGCGTCGCATGATCTCCACGAGGTCGTCCTCGGTCAGCGCGCGCAATACATAAACGCGGCAGCGCGACAGCAGCGCGGAATTCACTTCGAACGACGGGTTTTCCGTGGTCGCTCCCACCAGCACGATCGTGCCCTTCTCGACGTGGGGCAGGAACGCGTCCTGCTGGGCGCGGTTGAAGCGGTGGATCTCGTCCACGAACAGGATCGTGCGCCGCCGGCGGCGCTGGCGCTCGACGTCGGCCTCGCCCACGACCTGGCGGATCTCCTTCACGCCGGAGAGCACCGCGGAGAACGCGACGAAGCGCGCGCCCGCCACGCGCGCCATCAGCGAGGCCAGCGTGGTCTTGCCGGAGCCGGGCGGTCCCCACAGGATCATCGAGTGCAGCTCGCCGCTCTCGATCGCGGCGCGCAGCACGCGGCCGGGGCCGAGCAGGTGCTCCTGGCCCACGATCTCGTCGAGCGAGCGCGGCCGCATGCGATCGGCCAGCGGACCGGCCGGCGTCACACCGCTCGCGCTCGCCGGCTCCTCGAACAGCTCCATGGTCTCTTATAGGGCGGGGGGAGCGACCGCCGCTCCCCCCGCCGCCCCCCACCGGGATCGCGTCGCGGCCGTCATCAC
>DASSLH010000600.1:0-7146 GCA_035689625.1 Candidatus Methylomirabilota bacterium
CTGCTGGATGCCGTCGGCGAGCGTGGGAATGCGCGCGGGCGCGCCCGGCGTCCCCCACGTGCGGCCCTGCTCGTCGGCGTAGCGCACGAAGCCGAAGGGCGCGAACCACTTGTAGCGCTCGTCGTGCGAGGGCTCGACGCGGCGCTTGGCCTCCGCGGGCGTATCGGCGAGATAGAGGCCGGCGCCCCAGATCATGTCCTCGCCGAGCTGCTTGGGATGGCCGTGCCTCGCGCAGGCGTCACGGTAGGCCCTGACGACGTCGTCGAGGATCTTCTCGCCGTTGAGCGTCACCATCGCCTTGAAGTTCTTCGACGCCATGTAGTCGATGGACTTGCTGCTGGCGATCGGCATCCAGATCTCCACCGGCAGGTGCCGGGGCCGCGGCACGCAGGTGAGGTCGCCGAGCTGGTAGCCGCGATACTCCACCGGCGGCGGGCAGTCGTAGGCCTTGCCGTGATGCGCGAACGAGTCCTCGTTGAAGCACTCGAGCAGCAGCTCCACCTGCTCCTCGAACAGCGCGCGGTTGGCGGCCTGGTCGATCACCGGCGCACCGAACGTCTCGACCTCGCGCGAGTGGTAGCCGCGGCCGATGCCCATGATCACCCGGCCGCCGGTGACGATGTCGGCCATCGCGTAGTCCTCGGCCAGGCGGATGGGGTGCCACATGGGCAGCACGTTGAAAGCGCAGCCCAGCTTGAGCCGCCGCGTCTGGGTGGCCAGCCACAGCGAGAGCTGCACGAGGTTCGGGAAGCACTCGTAGCCCTCGCGCTGGAAGTGGTGCTCGGCGGTCCACAGCGCGTAGTAGCCGAGGTCGTCCATGAGCTGGGCGACGTCGCGCGCCGAGAAGAACGGCTCGGCCAGCCTGTCCTTGTCGTAGCGGCGCTCGTTGGCCGGCGTGCCGCCGAGGCCGATGTTGTCCAGCTCGACCTGGCCGACGTACAGCACGTGGATTCGCTTGATCATCGCGCGGTCCAGCCTCCGTCAATCACGAGCGTGTGCCCGGTGATGTAGCCGGCCTCCTCGCTGGCGAGGAAGCGGGCGGTGGCGGCGATCTCCTCGACGGTGCCGCGGCGGCCAGCCGGCGTCACCGCCCTGATGGCCGTCTCGTCGCCGCCGACGCCGCGCATGACGGGCGCGTCGGCGCCGAGGATCGCCGTCGAGTTGGCCCGCAGCCCCGTCGCGATCGGGCCCGGGCAGATCGCGTTGACGGTGACGCCGCGGGCGGCGGCGCCGACCGCCAGCTGGCGCGTGAGGCCGACCACGCCGTGCTTGGAGGCGACGTAGGCGGGGCCGCCGCCGTCGCCGATGAGGCCGGCCACGGAGGCGAGATTGATGACGCGGCCCCGCCCGGCCGGCACCAGCTCGGCCAGCGCGCGCTTGCAGCCGAAGAACGTGCCGGTGAGGTTGATCGCGATCACCCTCGACCACAGCGCCGGGGACATCTCGTGCACCGGCGCGTAGCCGTCGAGGATGCCGGCCGCGTTGACCATGATGCCGAGCGGCCCCAGCGCGCGCACCGCCTCGCTCACGGCGCGGTCGACGTCCTCCCAGCGGCTGACGTCGGCGGCGATGAAGCGCGCGCCGCGGCCGATCTCGTCGGCGACCTTCTTGCCGCCTTCCGGCAGCAGGTCCACGATGGCGACCGGGGCGCCGCCCTCGGCCAGCGCCAACGCGATCGCGCGGCCGATGCCCGAGCCGCCGCCGGTGACGATGGCCGTCCCGCCCACCAAGCTCATTTCAGAAACTCCAGCAGCGCGGTGGCGGCGACGTCGGGGGACTCGTGCAGCAGCATGTGGCCGCCCGGCACCAGGCGCACGGCGGCGCCCTTGATCCGCCGCTGCCACTCCTCGGCGTAGACGACGGGGTTGGCGCGGTCGGCGTCGCCCCACAGCAGCAGCGTGGGCGCGCGCACGCGGTGCAGGCGCTTGCGCAGGCCCTTGTCGGGGATCGGCCACACGATGCGCGCCATCGCGGCGCGACGCTGCAGCGAGCCGACGTAGCCCGGCACGTTCGCCGGATCCGCGTCGGGCGAGCCGGCCCAGCGCTGCGCGGCCGGGGACGTCGGGTCGGCCCACATCGTCTCCAGCAGCTCCTCGGGCGGCAGGATCAACAGATCCGCGTTCGGCGCGTGCTCCAGCCAGAGGCCGAGCGGCGACACCAGCGCCAGCCGGCCCACCCGCCGGGGGAAGACGGCGGCCAGCTCGGCCGCCACCATGCCGCCGAAGCCGTGGCCGACCAGGTGGGGCGCCGCCAGGCCGAGCGCGTCGAGGACCTCGTCGTAGAGCAGCGTGAGATCGTGGACGTCGTCCACGGCATCGAGGCCCGTCGAGCCCGGCGCTCCCGGATGCACCGGGGCCAGGACGGTGAAGCGCGCGGCCAGCCGCTCGAGCGCCGGCGGCCACGGCTCGGGCTCGTGGAAGGAGTGGAAGTACACCAGCGGCGCGCCCTGGCCGCCGACCAGCACGCGAACCTCGACGGCGCCGTCGCGCAGCGCGACGATGCGCGAGGCGGGCGTCATGCCGCCGCCGCCGGCCACCAGCGGTCGGCGTAGGCGGGCCACACGTCGCGCACGTGCGGCATCACCTCGCGCGAGAACAGGTCGATGTTGCGCAGGGCCAGGTCCTTGGGCATGGAGCCGATCTGCAGCAGCACCATGAGGTGGCCGATGCGCAGGCCCTTGACGCAGTCGAGCAGCTGCTCGCGCACGGTCCGGGGGCTGCCGGCGATCACGTAGCCTTCCTCGACGTACTTCTTCCAGTTCATCTGCGAGCGGATCACCTTGGCCTGGGCGCCGAACTGCGCGCGGACGCCGGCCTTGATCGTGGCCGGCGTGCGATAGCCCGGCGGCTCCGCCCAGCCTTCCCAGACGTTCAGGCACTTCTGGTAAAAATAATGCACGTGCGGGAAGTAGAGCCGCTCCGCCTCTTCATCACTATCCGCAACGCAAACGAGTTGTAAGAATCCTGCCCGGTACGGATTGTCGTCCACTCCGAGTCCTTCGATGGTCTGCCAGAAGCCGTCCATGACGCCCTTGCCGCGCTTGTAGCCGTAGTAGGAGAGGTAGCAGTAGACGTAGTCGCGGTCGGCCGTCCACTTGAACGTCTCCAGGCTGCCGCCGCCGGGGATCCACACCGGCGGGTGCGGCTTCTGCAGCGGCTGCGGCCAGATGTTCACGTAGCGCGCCTGCGTGTACTTGCCGTTGAACGCGAAGACCTCCGGCCGCGTCCAGGCCTGCACGACGAGGTCGTGCGCCTCGTAGTAGCGCTCGCGCACCGTGGACGGATCGATGCCGTAGGCGAAGTTCATGTCCATCGGCGTGCCGACGGGAAAGCCGGCCACCAGCCGGCCGCCCGACAGGCAGTCGAGCATGGCGAACTCCTCGGCCACGCGGATGGGTGGGTTGTAGGCGGCCAGGCTGTTGCCGAGCACGATGATCGCCGCCCGCGAGGTGCGCCGGGTGAGCGCGGCCGCCATGAGGTTCGGCGACGGCATGAGGCCGTAGGCGTTGTTGTGGTGCTCGTTGACGCAGAGGCCGTCGAAGCCGCGCGTCTCCGCGAACTCCAGCTCGTCGAGGAACTCGTGGTAGAGCGTCGAGGCCTGGCGGGCGTCGTACAGCTCGTGCGGCACGTCCACCCACACCGAGCGGTAGCGCTGCTCGAAATCGTCGGGCAGGAAGCGATACGGCATGAGATGGAACATGCAGATCTTCACGGGAAGCCTCCGTGGTCGGCGATGATACTATACCGCCGCCGGCAAGCCGCTCACCCTCAACGCGGAGGACGTCATGAGGCAGACCCGTCGCCAATTCCTCAAGACCACCGCCGTGGGCGCCGGCGCCGCCGGCGTCCTCGGCATGCCGCTCGTGGCCGGCGCCCAGGCCGGCAAGCTCGTCGTGTGGTGGAACAAGGGCTACTACCCCGAAGAAGACGCCGCCATGCAGAAGATCGTGCAGGACTTCCAGAACAAGGCCAAGGTCGAGGTCGATCTCTCGTTCACGGCCCAGGAAGACCTGGTCAAGAAGATCACGGCGGCGCTGATCGCGCGCCGGGTGCCCGACATCGCGTTCTGCTTCTACAACGACTGGGAGATCGTGCCGAAGTACGGCTACGAGGGCAAGCTGGCCGACTGCTCGGACCTCATCGGCGACCTCAAGTCGCGCTACAACGACAAGATGCTGCCGGTCGCGTACGTGCTGAACAACAAGACGAAGAAGCGCGCGTACTACGGTGTCCCGATCGAGGCGCAGACGATGCACATCCACTACTGGCGGGACCTCGTCAAGGAGGCCGGCCTGCCCGACGCGCCCGACAAGATCCCCATGAAGTGGGACGAGTACTGGAGCTTCTGGAAGAAGGCCCAGGACGGGCTGCGCAAGAAGGACACCGCCAAGTACGGCAAGCTCTACGGCATCGGCATGACCGAGTCCACGCGCGCCACCGACACGCTCTACAACTTCGAGATGGCGCTGCTGTCGTTCAACGGCGAGACGATGGACCGCGACGGCAAGATCGTGGCCGACCAGCCCAAGAACAAGAAGGCCATCGCCGAGACGCTCAAGTGGTTCGGCGACCTGTTCACCTCCGGCTACGTGCCGCCCGACGCGACGAACTGGACGGACGGCGACAACAACGCCGGCTTCCACAGCCACACGCTGGTGATGACGCCGAACCCGTCGCAGTCCATCCCGGCCGCCCAGTTCTTCAACAAGGACGACGCCGAGAAGAAGAACTACTTCGACAACATGGCGACCATCGAGTGGCCGGACGGCCCCGACGGCAAGAAGGCGCGCTACCTGTCGGCGGTGAAGACGATCATCATCCCGGCCGACTCCAAGAACCAGAAGGCGGCCAAGGACTTCATCAAGTTCGTCGTCGACAAGGAGCGCTTCACCGAGTACATCAAGGCCGCCAACGGCCGCTGGTTCCCCGCGTTCAACGACGTGGCGGCCGATCCGTTCTGGCGCACCGGCCACAAGGGCCCCAAGGGCCAGAAGGACCCTCACGTGCCAGTGGCCACCACGATCTTCCTGGACCGCGAGAACAAGGTCTTCGAGCACTACAAGAACCCGGCGCTCTCGCAGGTCTACAACGAGAATGTCTGGGGCAAGGCGATGTCGCGGATCATCACCGACAAGTGGGGGGCCGACAAGGCCGCCCACGAGGGCATCGAGCGGATGAAGGCGATCTTCGCGCAGTACAAGTAGGGGAGCGCCCCTGACGCGGGCGCTCCGGTCGCCGACGCTGCAGGGGTTCGTGTTCACGGCGCCCCTGCTCGTCCTGTTCGCGGCGTTCGTGATCTACCCGATGCTGTCGGGGTTGTACTACGCGTCCGACCCCGACAGCTATCGGGCGCTGTTCGGCGATCCCGTCTTCGTCAGCGCGCTGGAAAACACGTTCTGGTACGTCGTGGTCGCGGTCAACGTCAAGCTGGTGCTGGCCCTGCTGCTGTCCGGCCTGCTCGACTATCCGTTCTGGTCCATCCGCGTGCTGGCCGCGCTGTTCCTGCTGCCGTGGGCGGTGCCGGCGCTGCCGGGCATCCTGTCCTTCCGCTGGATGCTCAACTCGCAGTGGGGCATCTTCAACTACCTGCTGGGCAAGTTCGGGTTCGCCTCGGTGCCGTGGCTGGCCCAGCACGACACCGCCCTCGGCGCCGTGATGGTCTTTCACATCTGGAAGTACCTGCCGTTCTGGACCATCATCTTCCTGGCCGGCCGCCGGGCCATCCCCAGCCAGCTCTACGAGGCGGCCGCCATCGACGGCGGCTCCACCGTGCAGACGTTCTTCCACGTGACGTTCCCGCTACTGCGCAACCTCTACCTGATCTGCACGCTGCTCTCGATGGTGTTCACGCTGGGCGACTTCACGGTGCCATGGCTGATGACCGGCGGGGCACCGGGTGACAGCACGCACGTGCTGGCCACGCTGGCCTATCGCTACACGTTCGCGATGGGCCGGCTGGAGTGGGGCCTGGCGACGTTCGCGGTCGCCCTGCCGATCACGCTGGTGTTCATCGGCATGCTGCTGCGCTGGGTGAAGATCTGATGGGCACCCGCCTGTCGGCGGCGACCAAGGTCGCGCTGGCCCTCGTCACGCTGGTGATCCTGGTCTGGACGCTGTTCCCCGTCTACTACATGGTCCTGCTGTCGCTGACGCCGACCAACGACCTCTTCCAGCCCGGCCTCTACGTCGAGCACCCGACCCTACGCAGCTACGTGTACACGATGGGCCAGGACAACCCCTTCGTGCGCTACTTCTGGCAGCAGCTCTTCACCAGCCTCACCGTGTCGGTGTGGACGATGCTGCTGGTGGCCGCGGTCGCCGCCCTGGGCTCGTTCGCGATGGCCCGCATGAAGTTCCGCTTCCGCCGCTACGTGTCCGGCCTCACGCTGTTCACCTACGTGATCCCGTCGTCGTTCCTGGCCATCCCGTTCTTCAAGATG
This sequence comes from Candidatus Methylomirabilota bacterium, assembly GCA_035689625.1. GTDB lineage: Bacteria > Methylomirabilota > Methylomirabilia > Rokubacteriales > CSP1-6 > AR5. The sequence continues at coordinate 6,440 of DASSLH010000600.1, forward strand.
ATGGGCGACTACGACCTCATCGACACCAAGCTGGCGCTGATCCTGGCCATGGTGACGTTCGCCACGCCCTACGCGCTGTGGGTGCTGTCCGACTACGCGCGCTCGCTGCCGCCGGAGATCGAGGAGGCGGGCGCCATCGACGGCGCCGGCACGGTGGCGACGTTCTTCTACCTCTACCTGCCGCTGATCATCCCGCCGCTGGTCGCCATCGGCACCTACGCCTTCCTCTACGCCTGGAACGAGTACCTCTACGCGCTGCTGCTGCTGACCGGCGAGCAGCGCATCCCGCTGCCGGTGGCGATGGGCAACTTCCTGACCACCGACAACGCGCCCTGGAACCTGCTGATGGCCGTGTCGACGGTGTACGCGATCCCGCCCGTCGTCCTCTACTACTGCTTCAAGCGCTACCTGGTCAGCGGCCTCGTCTCGGGGGCCGTGTCGGGGACGTAGCCGCCGCGCGAGCGCGTGGCCTTGCCCGGCGGCGCGTTCGGGCGTAGCCTAGCGTCCGTTCCTGAAGATCGAACCCGCGGGAGCTCGGGTGACCGGGCTGAGAGGGCGGCTGGCGCCGCCGACCGCAAGAACCTGACCTGGTTAATACCAGCGAAGGGAGGCCCCATGCGCAAGATCTACCTGACCGGGTCGCGCCCCGACATCCGCGTGCCCATGCGCGAGATCAGCCTGCACGGCGGCGAGCCCTCCGTGCGTCT
>DASSLH010000601.1:0-10562 GCA_035689625.1 Candidatus Methylomirabilota bacterium
CCGTCCGTTGCGCAGCGCGTGGTCGATATGCTCGGCGGCCTCCAGGTACTGGGTGAGCGGACCGCGCGAGCGCCAGTACACCGGTGCGAGGGCGGCCGCCTCGCGCGCCCCGGTCAGCGCGTTGCGGAAGGCCACCACGGACGCCTCGCCGGCGCGCAGCGTGGCCAGCGCCGCCTCCAGCAGCGCGGCGACCTCCGTCGGCGACAGCGGGGCGTCGGCGCTCATACGTTGGTCACGATCGAGGGCGGCGCCTCGCCGAGCGCGCGCTCGAGCGCCGCCGCCAGGGCGGCGTCGTGCTCGTGGTTGGTGGCGAAGATGCGGCACTGGGCGACCTTGCCCGGCAGGTACTTGAGGATCTCGGTCAGCGGCTCCTCGGAGACCTTCTGGCTGGCGGCGTCGTACACGTAGATCTGCCGGTCGCCCATCTTCAGCGGATTGAGCGGGCGCGGGTCCTGCAGCGCCATGTCGATCTTGAACGGAAACGCCTTCAGCCCCGCCGGCAGGAACGTGCGCACGCGCTTCTCGACCTCGTCGGCCTCGAGGAAGGCGTGGCCGCGGCGCGGCTCGAACAGGTCGAGGATCACCTCGTGCGACATGCGCCATTTCAGCCGCCGGTCCAGCACGTGCCGCCACTCGGCGCCCAGCGCGCGCCGCTCGGGATCGTCGGCGTCGTGCCAGCGGCCGACCTCCTCCAGCAGCGTCCACTCCGTCAGGTGCAGGTAGGGGTGCAGCTCCTTGCGCAGGTCGAACGGGAACGCGATCCGCATCGTATCGCGGAAGATCTCCTTGAGGTGCAGGTCGATGCCCCGGGTGGTGCGGTGGTAGTAGACGTTCGTGTACATGTAGAAGCGGGCGTTGAGGAACATCGTGAACGCCTGCAGCCCGCCGCGGTCCAGCGTCAGCCCCCGTTCGGAGAAGAACGAGTAATAGATGATGCGCTCGATGTCGATGGGGCCGACCGCCACCCCGCACATGTAGGAGTCGCGCAAGACGTAATCCATGTTGTCGGCGGTGAACACACCCGACAGCAGCGGCTTGAGGAACGACAGCCACTTCGGGTGCGACTCCAGCGGATGAGTGTACGTCTTGCCCATCAGGTAGCAGATCCACTCGGGGTCGATCCGCTCGTCGGCGTTGAAGACCCCGCTGGGGCTGCGCCGCAGGCCGCTCAGGATGTCGGCCAGCTCCTCGCGGATGATGCGCTGGCCGAGCAGCTCGTGGGTGAGCTCGTAGTCCACCAGGAAGTTGTCGTCGAAGAAGTGGCCGAACGGGCCGTGGCCGACGTCGTGCAGCAGCCCGGCCACGCGCAGCAGCTCCTCGATCAGCGCCGGCGAGGGGGCGTCGGGGAAGATCGCGCGCAGCGAGGGATACAGCTGCTGCGCGAAGCGGCCGGCCAGGTGCATGGCCCCCAGCGAGTGCTGGAAGCGGCTGTGCTCGGCGGCGGGGAACACCCAGCGCGCCGACTGCAGCTGCGGCACGCGGCGCAGCCGCTGGACCCACGGCGTGTCGATCAGGTCCTGCTCGGTGGCCTCGCCGGGGACGTCGCCGGGCCGCGTGTAGAGGATGTACTGGTGGATCGGGTCGGCGATGAGGCCGCGGCCCTGGTAGGTGTCGGCGGCGCCCTTCATGCGAGCGAGTGTATCAGGGCGTCCGCTGGTAGAGCTGGTGGCGATCGATCGAGCGCACGCTGATCGTCTGCACGCGCGCGCCGCGCTGCACGGCGACCGCGATCGTGTCGCCGGCCTGCCGCGCCCACAGCGCCTCGTAGAACTCCTCCTGGGAGCGGACCGCCACGCCGTTGACGCCGACGATGGCGTCGCCGCGGCGAAAGCCAGCCTGGCGGGCGGGGCCGGCGTCGTTGAAGCCGTCCACGACCACGCGGCCCTCCTCGGCCGCCGTGTAGAGGCCGAGCCAGGGCCGCGGGCGGCGGCTGATGACGCGCCCGGCGGTGATTAGCTCGTCCTTGACGGCGAGGAGCTTCTCGGCGGGGATCGCCACGCTGACGTACGGGTCGTCGCCGACGCGTAGCGAGACGATGCCGATCACGCGGCCGCGATCGTCGACGGCCGCGCTGCCGCCCCACGACGAGATCGACGGCGCCAGCAGCAGCGCGCGGTCGAGCATGTACTCCCAAAACGCCGAGAAGCGGCGGATGCCCTTCACCGTGCTGGTGACCTGCACGAGGTCGTCGTCCTCGTCGATGCCCACGGTGCCGGTGACGGCGCCGACGCGCACATCGGCCGAGGACACCAGGTCGGCGACGGGCCACGGGCCCTCGCCCTCCAGGCGCACGACGGCCAGGCCGGTGTCGAGGTCGAGGCCGGCCACGCGGGCGCCGGCCAGGCGGCCGTCGCGCAGGCGCGCCTCGATGCGGACGGCGTCGAGCACGACGTAGCTGACGGTCACCGCGTAGCCGCGCGGGTCAAAGACGATCGCGGTGCCGTAGCGCTGGGCGCCGAGCCGCGCCGACGACGGCCGGTCGGGATCGGCGCGCACGTGCAGACCGACCAGCGCCGGCTCCACGCGCTGCACGTAGGACGGCGCGGCCGGCGCCTCGCGCGGGTCCGGCCGCGGCTCGGTCGAGATCGTGCGCGCCGGCGAGGCCGACGGCAGCAACGCGAGGGCCAGCAACACGGTCACGATCCGGCGCTTCATGTCACCTCCGGGCCGGCTAGCGCCGGCCGTACTGCCGCTCGTAGTACGCGCGGAACTCCCCGCTCTTGAGCGGGCGCCACCACGCCTCGTGCTCGCGGTACCAGCGCACCGTGGCCTCCAGCGCCGTGGCGAACGGGTAGCGCGGCGTCCAGCCGAGCTCCCACACCTTGGCGGCGTCGATGGCGTAGCGGCGGTCGTGGCCGGGGCGGTCGGCCACGAGCCGGATGAGGCTGTCGGGCTTGCCGAGCAGCTGCAAGATCTCGTGCGTGAGCGTGACGTTGGCGACCTCGTGTCCGCCGGCGATGTTGTAGACCTCGCCGTCGCGACCCTGGCGCAGGACCAGGTCGATCGCTGAGCAGTTGTCGAGGACGTAGATCCAGTCGCGCAGCTGGTGGCCGTCGCCGTAGAGCGGCAGCGGCTGGTCCTCCAGCGCGTTGGTCACGAACAACGGGATGAGCTTCTCCGGGTACTGGTAGGGGCCGAAGTTGTTCGACGAGCGGGTGATCACCACCGGCAGGCCGTGCGTCCGCCAGTAGGCCAGCGCCAGCAGGTCGCCGCCGGCCTTGGCCGCCGAGTACGGGTTCGACGGCCGCAGCGGCGCGTCCTCGCTGGCGGCGCCCGTGGTGATCGAGCCGTAGACCTCGTCGGTGCTCACCTGCAGCATGCGGGGCACCCGCAGCGAGCGCACGGCCTCCAGCAGCACGCGCACGCCGAGCACGTTGGTCTTGAGGAACTCGTCGGGATCGAGGATCGAGCGGTCCACGTGGCTGGGCGCCGCGAAGTTGACCACCGCGTCCACGCCGCGCGTGACGTCGCGCACGAGGTCGACGTCACCGATGTCGCCCTGCACGAAGCTGTAGCGCGGGTCGTGCTCGAGGTCGGCCAGGTTGGCCGGATTGCCCGCGTAGGTCAGCTTGTCGAGGTTGACGACGTGGTCCTCGGGATGCGCGGTCAGCGTGAAGCGGATGAAGTTGGACCCGATGAAGCCGCAACCGCCGGTCACCAGGAGCCGCATGCTAGCCGCGCGTGACCTCCCACACGTCGGCCCCCGCGAAATCCCACGGCAGCCGGCCCTCGTCGCACGACGACGGCTCGGCGGAGAAGTGCACGTCGGTGAAGTACACGATGCGGCCGGGCTGGGTGCCGACGTTGCGTACGCCGTGGGCGACGCCGGGCGGGATGCGCAGCAGCCGCGAGGCGCCGTCGCCCAGCACCAGGCGCAGGCGGGCGCCCTCGCTCCGCGAGCCCTGGCGCACGTCGAGCAGCACGACCAGCATGCGGTCGCCCGGCGGCACGTACCAGACGTCGCTCTGGCGGACGTGCAGGTGAAAGGCCTTGATCGCGCCGGGCGCCAGCTCGCTGAAGTTCACCTGGCGCAGCGTGAAGCCGGCCAGGCCGTCCACCGCGCCGCCGGTCAGCCGGGCCAGCTCGGTGAGGCTGCCGCTGTCGTCGGTATGGCGGGCGAGCGGCACGAGGGCAACGCCGTCGATCGCCGGCGCGGCCCCATAGGACTGGACGTGGAACGCTCGCTTGGCGTCGCGCGTGAAGTCCATCAGACCGCGTCAGGATAGCACGCGCTCACGGCTCGCCCGTCAGCAAGCGGAGCAGGTATTGGCCGTAGGCGTTGTCGCGCATCGGCTTGGCGATGCGCTCGACGTCGGCGCCGGTGATCCAGCCCATCCGGTAGGCGATCTCCTCCAGGCAGGCGACCATCAGGCCCTGCCGCGTCTCGATGGTCTGGATGAACGTGGCGGCCTGCAGCAGCGCCTCGTGGGTGCCGGTGTCGAGCCAGGCCACGCCGCGACCGAGCTTTTCCACGTGCAGCCGGCCCTCGCGCAGGTAGGCGGCGTTGACGTCGGTGATCTCGAGCTCGCCGCGCGCCGAGGGCACCAGCCGCGCGGCCACGTCCACCACGCCGGCGTCGTAGAAGTACAGTCCGGTCACCGCCCACGAGGAGCGCGGCTGCCGCGGCTTCTCCTCGATGGACACCGCGCGGCCGGCGGCGTCGAACTCGACGACGCCGTAGCGCTCGGGGTCGCGAACCCAGTACGCGAAGATCGTGCCGCCGGCCGGCCGCTCGGCGGCGCGCCGCAGCGACTCAGGCAGGCCGTGGCCGTAGAAGAGGTTGTCGCCGAGGACCAGCGCGACCGGCGCGGCGGCGATGAAGTCGCGGCCGATGCGGAACGCCTCGGCGATGCCGTTGGGCCGCTCCTGCACCGCGTAGCTGATCCGCAGCCCGAGATCCTCGCCGCGGCCGAGCAGGCGCTCGAAGGCGGCGCGGTCGTGCGGCGTGGTGATGACGAGGATCTCGCGCACGCCAGCCAGCATCAGCGTGGACAGCGGGTAGTAGACCATCGGCTTGTTGTACACGGGCACCAGCTGCTTGGAGACCGCGAGCGTCAGCGGATACAGGCGCGTGCCCGAGCCGCCGGCGAGAATGATGCCTTTCCTGGCCGCGTTCATCGCAGTTTTGGGAGTATAGCATCGGGAATGGGGGTAAACTCAGAGCCCATGAAAACCCTGAAGGAAATGCTGGCCGAGGCCCGGCAGATCGTGCCGGAGGAGGGGCCGGCGGATCTGCAGCGGCGCCTGGCCTCCGGCGAGCCGGTCGTGGTCATCGACGTGCGCGATCCCGACGAGTATCGCGACGGCCACATCGAGGCCGCGTCGAACATCAGCCGCGGCTTCCTCGAATTCCGCATCGGCGGCGCGGTCAGCGACCAGACGACGCCGATCGTGCTCTACTGCCAGACCGGCCTGCGCTCGATGCTGGCGGCCAAGGCCCTCAAGGAGCTCGGCTACCAGACCGTCATCAACCTGCAGGGGGGCTACCAGAAGTGGGCGCAGTCGGGCCTGCCGACGGTGCGCGATCAGCAGCTCACGCCCGACCAGATCCAGCGCTATAGCCGGCACTTCCTGCTCAACCAGGTCGGCGACAAGGGCCAGCGCAAGCTGTTACGCAGCAGGGTTCTCCTGATAGGTGCCGGCGGGCTCGGCTCACCGACAGCGTTATATCTTGCCGCGGCGGGGGTCGGAACGCTCGGTCTCATGGACGGCGACGTGGTGGACATCACGAATCTGCAGCGGCAGGTGCTGCACACCACCGCGGATATTGGGAAACCAAAGGTAGAGTCAGGAACGAGAACGCTCAAAGCGTTGAATCCGGACGTCAATGTCATTCCGTTGCCAACCCGCATCACGGTCGACAACGTGATGGACGTCATCAAGGACTACGATCTCGTCATTGACGGCTCCGACAACTTCGAGACGCGCTACCTCGTCAACGATGCCTGCTACCTGGCGGGCAAGACGAACGTGCACGGCTCGATCTTCCAGTTCGAGGGCATGGCCACGGTCTTCACGCCCAACGCGGGGCCGTGCTACCGCTGCCTGTACCCGACGCCGCCGCCGCCGGGCCTGGTGCCGTCCTGAAGCGAGGCCGGTGTCCTGGGCGTGCTCCCAGGCGTGATCGGGCTGGTGCAGGCGACCGAGGCCGTCAAGCTGCTGCTCGGGATCGGCGAGCCGCTGATCGGGCGGCTGCTGACCTACGACGCGCTCGGCATGCGCTTCCGCGAGGTGCGACTGCGGCGGGATCCCAACTGTCCGCTGTGCGGCAGCAACCCCACGATCAAGGACCTGTCCATCCACCACGAGGGCGGCGCCGCCTGCGCGGTGACGCCGAACGGCCAGGGCCAGGCGCTCGGCGCGCCGGCGCGGGCCGGAGGCTAGTCGCAATCCCGTCCGTCCTGCTCTGGCACGACGAGACGGACGACTACGTCCGCGCGGCCGAGGCCGCCGGGCTGGCGTCGTCCGTGACGCTCGTCACCACGCCGCTCAAGGCCGAGCCGTCCGACGAGGCGCTCGCCGCCGCCGACGCGCTGCTGGCCTGGCGGCCGCCCGCCCGGCTGGCCGCCCGGGCGCCGCGCCTGCGCTGGATCCAGTCGCTCACCGGCGGCTGCGATCAGTGGCTCACGCCCGACCTCCCCGCCCAGGCGGTGCTGACGTGCGCGCGCGGCACCCACCGCGTGCAGATGTCCGAGCACATCCTGGCCGCGCTGTTCCTGCTGGCCAAGGACCTCCCGGCGATCGTGCTGGATCAGGCCCAGGGACGCTGGCGGCGACGCGTGAACCCGACGCTGGCCGGCGCCACCCTGGGGATCCTCGGGCTCGGCGCGATCGGCGCCGAGGTCGCGCGCTTGGCGGCGCTGCTCGGCATGCGCGTCATCGGCACCAAGCGCGACGCCGCGCCGGTCCCGCACGTCGCGCGCGTGCACGCTCCCGACGAGACGGCGCGCGTCCTCGCCGAGTCCGACTACGTGCTGCTGCTGCTGCCGTCCACCGCCGAGACGCGCGGGCTCATGGACAAGACGCGGCTGGCCCGCATGAAGCCGACCGCGTTCCTGCTCAACTTCGGCCGCGGCGACCTGGTGGTGGACGACGACGTGGTCGCGGCGGTGCGTGAGCGGCGCATCGCCGGCGCGGTGCTCGACGTGTTCCGGACCGAGCCGCTGCCGGCCGGACATCCGTTCTGGACGACGCCGGGAATCGTGGTGCTGCCGCACGTCGGCGGGCTGCATCCGCGGCGCGACGCGCTGGTGGCGGAGCTGTGGCGGGAGAACCTGACGCGCTTTCTGGCCGGCCGGCCGTTGCTGCAGGTGGTCGACCGCGCGCGCGGCTACTGAGGGCTCAGCGCGCGGTCGCCTGGGTGACGATCAGCGGCTCGTCGGGGTTGGTCGTCGGGTGGCTCCAGCCCGTTCGGGACGCGCAGCCGGACATCGAGAACATCACCGCCGCCAGCAGCAGCAGCCACCACCTCAAGTTCGCCATGGCCCTGTCCCCGAGGACCTTCCGGACGCCGATCCCAAGCGGATCGCCATGAGCGCGGTGCAAGCCCGGGACCAGCCCCGGCGCCCCCGTCAAGTGCGCGTGGCGATGGGCGAGCCGCCCTCACCCGGGGGCCGCCGGTGTCCCGCTCATGACGGACTGTTACAGTTCCTCCCATGACGCGCTCCCTGGGTCCGACACTCTCCCCCGCCCTGCTGGCCCGGCTCAGCCAGCGGGATCTGGGGCAGCGCCTGGGGATCGGGCTGGCCTTTGTCACCGTGGACGCCGAGGGCCGGCCGCACCCGATGCTGATCTCCTACCTCGAGGTGAAGGCCTACGACGCCCGCACGGTCGGGCTGGTGATCCAGGGCCGGAGCACGAGCGCGCGCAATCTGGCCGAGCGCCAGGTCGGGACGCTGATGCTGGTGGAGCCCGACGTGATCGTGTACGTGAAGCTGCGCGCGCTCGACGGCCCGCTGCCGGTGGAGGGCGGCGAGCCGTTCGGCCTCGGCTACTTCCTGCTGGAGGTGGAGGAGGTGCGCGAGGACGCCGCCGCGGAGTGGGAGGCCGGCATGGGCATCACCGAGACGATCCGCTACGCGCCGCCGCCCACGCTGGCCGAGCCCTGGGCGCGCGCGACGCTGGCCGCGCTGGCCGCGCCGCGTGGGCGGGCCTGACGGCTAGTGCGGGGACCTGCCGGACGGCGTCTCGTCGCGCTCGTGATAGCGCCCGATCGTCAGCTCGACTTCCTTCTTCTCGCCGCCGCGTAGCAGCATCACGCGCACGCGCTTGCCGACCGGCGCGGTGGACACCACGCGCTGCAGGTCGCGGGGCGCGTCCAGCGGGGTGCCGTCGAGCGCGATGAGCACGTCGTCGGCCTTGAGCCCGCCCTGGTCGGCCGGCTCGCCCGGCATGACGCCGCGGACCAGCACGCCCTTGGCCTCGCTCAGCTTGAGCCGGTCCACGTCGTCGTCGCCGATCTCGGCGATCGACACGCCCAGCCAGCCCCACTCGACCTTGCCCTTCGTCGCCAGCTGCGGCACCAGCATCTTCACCAGGTTGGACGGGATCGCGAACCCGATGGAGCCGTTGCGCGCCGCCATGCTGTTGACGCCGATGACCTGGCCGGCCATGTTCACCAGCGGGCCGCCGGAGTTGCCCGGGTTGATCGCGGCATCGGTCTGGATGAAGTCGAAGCCGGGCGCGGCGACCGTGAGCGGGGCGCCCTTGCGGCTCACGATGCCGAAGGAGACCGACTGCTCCAGGCCGAAGGGATGGCCGAGCGCCAGGACGAACTCTCCGACGCGCAGGCGGTTGGAGTCGCCGAGCGGGAGCGTCGGCAGGTTGCTGGCGCCGTCGATCCGCACGAGCGCCAGGTCCACGCGGTTGTCGAGGCCGATCACGCGGCCGGCGAACTTGCGGCCGTCGGCCAGGCGCACCTGGATCCAGTCCGCGTCCTCGATCACGTGGGCGTTGGTGACGACCAGCCCGCCGCCGTCGATCACGAAGCCGGAGCCGCTGCTGCGCCGGGGCTCGGCGTCGTCGTCCTTGTCCTTGCCCGCCGCCCGCCGCACCCGGATGTGCACCAGCGCCGGCTTGAGGTGCTCGGCCAGATCGGCCAGCAGCTGGTTGAACCGCCCCAGCTCGGGCGCGGGCGTGACGGCGGCGTCCTCGCGCCAGTAGGTCGGCTCGTCGGCCGCCTGGGGGATGGCGGCGGGAACGAGCAGCGCGACGACGAGCATGAGAGCCAGCAGCAGGGAACGGCGCCGCATAGCGAACCTCCTTGGTGCGGACGAGCGCTCCCCAGTATAGCGCGACGGGCTCAGCGGCCGACTTCGCGGACGAGGTGGCCGAGCTCCGGCAGCAGCAGCTTCTCGATCGCCAGCCGGCAGGCGTTGGGCGAGCCGGGCAGCGACACGACGATGCGCCGGGCGTGGATGCCCATCTGCGCGCGCGACAGCATCGCGGCGGCGCCGACCTCCTGGTAGGACAGCACGCGGAACAGCTCGCCGAAGCCGGGCAACCGCTTGTCGAGCAGCGCCGTCACCGCCTCGAAGGTCGAGTCGCGCGAGGTGATGCCGGTACCGCCGGTGAGGATCACGACCTGCACGCGCGCGTCGGCGCAGGCCTCGCGGACGACGCGCGAGACGTCGGCCGGCTCGTCGCGCACGATCGCCGAGCCGACGAGCGTGTGGCCGCCGCCGGCCAGCAGCTCGCGGATGAGGCGGCCGCTCGTGTCGGTCTCGGGCGTCTTGGTGTCCGACACGGTCAGCACGAAGCAGCCGACACTCGCCGGCGCCGTCGCCTTGTGCTCCCTCGGCGTCGCCGCGACGTCGCGCTCAGTCACGGCCGCCGCCGGCGCGATCGAGGATCTCGACGATGTGCAGCACCGGCACGTCCAGGCCGCGGGCGCGCAGGCCGGCCTGGATCTGCAGGATGCACCCGGGATTCGCCGTCACGACCGCCTCCGCCCGCGTGCTCTCGACGTGGCCGACCTTGCGGCGCAGCAGGCGGTCGGCCATCTCGGGCTGGGTGAGGTTGTAGATGCCGGCCGAGCCGCAGCACCAGTCGGACTCCGGCAGCTCGACGAGCCGGAGCCCCGGCACCTGGGCGAGCAGGGCGCGCGGCTGGCGGCGGATCTTCTGGCCGTGCACGACGTGGCAGGGGTCGTGATAGGTCACCGTCAGCGGCACCGCCGCCAGCGGGCCGCGCAGCGGCTCGCGGGCGAGGAACTCCGAGAGGTCCTGCACGGTGCGCGCGAAGCGCTCGGCGCGCTCGGCCCAGGCCGGCTCGCCGGCCAGCAAGGCGCCGTACGCCTTCATGTGGGCGCCGCAGCCCGACGTGTTGACGATGACCGCCTCGGCCCCGGCCGCCTCGAACGTTGCGATCGTCGCCTTGGCCATCGCCACGGCGCGCGCGTGATCGCCGCCGTGGGCGTTGAGCGCGCCGCAGCAGCCCTGGCCGGGCGGCGCCAGCACGTCGCAGCCGTTGCGCGCGAGCACGCGCACGGTCGCGCGGTTGTGAGCGGCGAAGGCGACCGACTGCACGCAGCCGGCGAGCACGGCCACCCGCCCCCGGCGGGC
>DASSLH010000602.1:0-2997 GCA_035689625.1 Candidatus Methylomirabilota bacterium
GGCGGCTTCCTGCTCCGCCTGCTGACCCTGCGCGTCGGCTACTTCCCGCCAGTCAGCGGCGTCCTGCGCGTCCCCAAGCGCTAGCCGGCGCCGGCCGCGCTCCGGCCAGCAGCGTCGAGCCCGTGGAAGCGCTCTACCGCACGCTGGGGGTGATGACGGAGCAGCCGTGGCTGGCGGCCGTCCCCGCTGTCGCATTCCTGGCCCTCTTCGCGCTGTCCCGCACATCGATCACGCTGGTCGCGGCGGCCGCCTGGCTCGCGTACCTCGGCTACGAGTACGCGATGAAGCTGCGCCTGCTGTGCTCGGGCGAGTGCAACATCCGCGTGGATCTGCTCCTGCTCTATCCGCTCCTCGTCGTCCTCTCGCTCGCCGCGCTGGTCGTCTGGGGGTGGGGGCTCGTCCGGCGCCGCAGCTGACGCTCAGGGCGCGGCGAGGGGGCTCGGCCGCGCCGCCTCGCGATCGATCGCCGGCCCGGCGAGCATCGCGGCCAGCGTGACGAGCGTGGCGATGGCGGCGAACGCCGCCCACGCGGCGCGATAGGAGTCGGCGGCGACCAGCAGCAGCCCGAATACCGACGGCCCCACCAGCAGCCCGATCACGATCGACGCGAACGCCATGCCGCTCAGGAGTCCGGCCTGGCGGGCGCCGCCGATCTCGGCGCTGATAACGAAGAAGATCCCGACCCAGCCGTAGGCGCCCACGCCGGCCAGGAACGCCAGCGCGCCGGCGCCGAGCGGCGTGACGATCGTGGACGTCGCGTAGACCAGGAAGATCACCGCGCCGACCGCGCCGGGCAGCGCCAGCCAGAGCGAGCGGCGGCCGGCGAGCCAGCGGTCGCTGCCGGCGCCGAACGCCAGGCGCGAGACGGCGCCGCCAGCCTGCGTCCATGCCACCAGCACGCCGGCGCCGATCTTGTCGAGGCCGAGCGCCTGCACCGCGTACAGCGGCAGGTAGCTGAGCACCGCCGCCTGGACCATCCCGAACAGCAGCCCGGCGGCGAAGAACACGAGCAGCGCCGGACGGCGCACCCACGACCAGTCGGCGGCGGCGGAGCGCGTCGTGTCGCCGCGCGCGCCGGCGCCGGCGTCGAGCGGCGCCAGCGACGACCAGCCCGCCAGGACGGGCACGGCCACGCCGACGCCGCAGGCGAGGATGGCCGCGCGCCAGCCCAGCGCGGCGGCGATGAGCGGCAGCGCGAGCGCGCCGACGAGACCGCCCAGCGTGAGCCCCATCTGCTTGATGCCCATCGCGACGCCGCGCTCGCGCATCGGGAAGACGTCCATGATCGCCTTGCCGAGGGCGGGATTGACGACGCTCCAGCCGATGCCGGCGCAGACCAGGAACAGCAGGAACGCGGCGAAGCCGGGCGCGGCCGCCGCACCGACGAGCCCGGCGGCGCCGACGGCGAGGCCGCCCAGCAAGCTCTTGCGCGCGCCGAGACGGTCGGCCAGCCGCCCGCCCGGCAGCGAGCAGAACAGGCCGCCGATGTAGATGGACGGCACGATGAGCGCCACCTGCAGCCGCGTGAGGCCGAAGCCCTCGACGAGGCTCGGCGTGAGCGGCGAGATGCCGAGCATGCCGAAGGCGCCGGCGCCGTAGGCGGTGGTGAGGATCGCCAGCAGCGTCCAGCGCCGCGCGGGCGGCGTCGTCACGTCCTCGTGATCCTAGCTCGAACAGCAGCGGTGTGCGTGGAGATGGTGCGGACGAGTTACAGCGGCTGCGGCGACGACCGGGGGAGGGTGACGATGAAGACGCAACCCGTGCCCGGAAGATCGCGCACGGTGAGCTTGCCGCCGTTGGCTTCGACGCCGCGCTGGCTGATGGCGAGCCCAAGGCCGAGCCCCGTTCGCTCGGCATCGAGCTGCTCGAACGGCCGAAACATCGCGTCGGCCTTGCCCGGTGGCAGCCCCCCGCATTCGTCCTCGATCTCGATGAGGACGCGGTCCGCCGCCGAGTGGGCCCGCAGGGAGACCCGGCCGAGAGCCCGGCTGAACTTGAAGGCGTTCTGAAGCAGGTTGGCGACGGCGCCGGCCAGGATTTGACGATCGACCTCGATGACCAGCCGCTGCGGCTCCGGCGGAAGGGAAACGACCAGCTCCATGCCTCGGGCCGCGGCGTCGAGGCTCGCACCGACCTGGATGTCCTCGAGGAACTCGGCGATCGAAAGTCGTTCGCGGCGCTCGGGGAGGCCGGCCGTCAACCGGACTTCGACCAGTGTGCGATCGATGAGGTCGCGCAATCCGATGAGGCTCCGCTCGTGCACGGCGCCGGTGGCCCCGGCAAACCCCACGGTCCCTTTCTTGATCGCGGTGGCCGAGAGGATCGCCGTGTGGACGAGGTTGCGTAGCTCGTGGGCAAAGGATCCCAGGCGCTCGTTCATCACTCGCGTCGCCTCGTCCGCCAGGAACTGATCGCGTTGACGCCCGAACTCCGTGACGGCATCCGCGATCGCGTCATCGAGGCATCGGTTCAATATGCGAAACTCGTCCGCCGTCACCGGCGCGTTCTGCTCGACGGCGAGCTCGGTCACGGCCTGGCAGAGATCACCGTAATCGTGGACGACCTGATCGATGGTGAATCCGCCGTGCAATAATTCATGGCCGTGTTGCGCCGCGCTTCTTCCGATGTCGGATTCGCGCGGAGTGGCAGGCGGTGCCGGTGGGGCGAACGACGCGTGGCCGGCCTCCGGCGGCCCCAGCGTCAGCTCCCGGCGTAGCGTCTCGACGAGCTGATCGAGGAACAACGGAATCCCGTACCGGAGCTCCCGATCGGTCGGCCGCGGCGCCGGTCGCTTTGCCACCTTGTCTCGACAGCGAGAGATCAGCTCGGCCCGGTTCGTCGCCAGAAAGTCGTCGAGCACGGTTCACTTGTCGCCCGGCTCCATTCGTTCGTCAATCGGGGCGGCCCCGAGGCGCATTTCAGGGAATCCCTGAGTCTGTACGCCGACCGGTCGCCGTGGTAGAGTTCATGTGCCTTCCATCGGCGTTTCGGCTGACG
>DASSLH010000603.1:0-11048 GCA_035689625.1 Candidatus Methylomirabilota bacterium
GGCGACGCCCATCCGAGGTGAGCCTGTGAATTCGAAGTCGAAAGGACTGTGATGGCGACGCCGGTTCCGAAGGAGAGCGAGATCGAGCGCAAGTGGTTCCTGGTCGACGCGGACGGACAGGTGCTGGGGCGCCTGGCCACCCGGGTCGCCGCCATCCTGCGCGGCAAGCACAAGAGCACCTTCACGCCGCACCTGGACGTCGGCGATCACGTCGTCGTCGTCAACGCCGCGAAGGTCCAGGTGACGGGGCGCAAGCGCACCGACAAGGTCTACCGCTGGCACTCCGGCTACATCGGCGGCCTGCGCGAGGTGCCGTTCGAGCAGATGCTCAAGACGCACCCCGAGCGCGTGATCGAGTGGGCGGTGCAGGGAATGCTGCCCAAGAACCGGCTGGGACGGGCGATGGGCAAGAAGCTGAAGGTCTACCGGGGCGCGGCGCATCCGCACGAGGCTCAGCAGCCTCAGGCCGTGCCGGCGACGTCCCGCGGCAGGGAGGCGCGCTAGATGGCGACCGTGCTCGATCGGTTCTACGGCACCGGACGACGCAAGACGTCCGTGGCCCGCGTGTGGATCCGCCCCGGCTCCGGCCGGGTGACGATCAACAAGCGCGGCTTCGAGGATTACTTCCCGCGCGAGACGCTGCGCATGATCATCGCGCAGCCGTTCGAGGTGACCAGCACCGCGGGCCAGTTCGACGTGATCGCCACCGTCGGCGGCGGCGGGCCGACTGGCCAGGCCGGCGCCGTGCGCCACGGTCTGGCGCGCGCGCTGGCGCGCTTCGACGAGAAGCTCCGGCAGCCGCTCAAAAAGGCGGGCCTGCTCACGCGCGATCCGCGCATGCGCGAGCGCAAGAAGTACGGTCAGCCGGGCGCGCGGCAGAAGTTTCAGTACTCCAAGCGCTGACCTCCGTGGCCACGGCCGATCGGATCCGCGTTGCCGTCGCCGGCGCCAGCGGCTACATGGGCGCCGAACTGCTGCGGCTGCTGCTCGTCCATCCGCGCGTCACGCTCACCGGCGTGACGTCCGAGCGTCTGGCCGGCGAGCCGCTGGCGCGCGGCTATCCGCATCTGCGCGGCCTCACCGAGCTGACGTTCCACGACCTGGACGCCGCCTGGCTCGCCGACACGGCCGACGTGGTCTTCCTGGCGCTGCCGCACATGGAGTCGCAGCGGGCGGTGCCGGTGCTGCGCAAGGCCGGGCGCAAGGTGATCGACCTCTCCGCCGACTACCGGCTGCGCGATCCTCAGGACTACGTCACCTGGTACAAGGCGCCGCACACCGACGCGGCCGGGCTGGCCGAGGCGGTCTACGGGCTGCCGGAGCTGCACCGCAAGGCCATCGCCGGCGCCTCGCTCGTCGCCTCGCCGGGCTGCTATCCGGTCGGCGCCGTGCTGGCGATCGCGCCGCTGGTGAAGAGCGGGCTGGCCCGGCTGGACGGCATCGTCGTGGACGGCAAGTCGGGCGTGACCGGCGCCGGCGCCCAGGGCCGCAAGGTCGACCCGATGTACCTCTACACCGAGGCCAACGAGAACGTGCAGGCCTACGGGCTGGCCTCGCACCGGCACACCGCGGAGATGGAGCAGGAGCTGTCGGCGCTGGCCGGCAGCCCGGTGCGCGTGAGCTTCACGCCGCACCTGGTGCCGCTCAACCGGGGCCTGTTCACGACCGCCTCGGTGCCGCTGGCGACGACGCTGGGCACGGCCGACCTGCTGCGCGTCTATCGCGAGTTCTACGCGGGCGAGCCGTTCGTGCGCGTGTGCCCGGACGGCGAGCGGCCGGCCACCCGGCAGGTCGTGGGCTCCAACTACTGCGACGTCGCGGTGGTCGCCGACCAGCGCACCGGGCGCGCCGTCTGCGTGTCGGCCATCGACAACCTCGGCAAGGGCGGCTCGGCCAACGGCGTGCAGAACCTCAACATCCTGCTCGGCTGGAACGAGCGCACGGGGCTCGACGCCGCGCCAGTGTACCCCTGAGCCGCATGGCCGACATCGAGTGGCTCGAGGGTGGCATCACCGCCGTCCCCGGCTTCCTGGCCAGCGGCGTCACCGCCGGCATCAAGCCCTCCGGCAAGAAGGACCTCGCGCTGATCCACTCGCCGACGCCGGCGCGCTCGGCGGCCGTCTTCACGTCCAACCAGGTCAAGGGCGCGCCGGTGCTGGTCTCGATGGAGCACGCGCGCAGCGGCGCCGCCCAGGCGATCGTGGCCTCCAGCGGCTGCGCCAACGTCTGCACCGGCGAGCGCGGCGTCAAGGACGCCCGCGAGATGACCAGGACGGTGGCCGAGCTGCTGAGGATCCCGCCCACGCACGTGCTGATCGCCGCCACCGGCGTCATCGGCGTGCCGCTGCCGATGGACAAGATCCGGGCGGCGCTGCCCAAGCTCGTCAAGACGCTGTCCCCGCAGGGGGGACGGGCGGCGGCCGAGGCCATCATGACGACGGACACGCGGCCCAAGGAGGCGGCGCTGCGCGTCGAGGTCAACGGCCGCGCGGTCACGCTGGGTGGTATCGCCAAGGGCGTGGCGATGCTGGAGCCGCACCTGGCCACGATGTTCTGCTTCGTCGCGACCGACGCCGCCGTCGCGCGCGGCGTGCTCGGCGGCGTGCTGCGGCGCGCGGTCGACCGCTCGTTCAACCGGGTCACCGTGGACTCGGACACGTCGACGAGCGACACCGTGGCCGTCCTCGCCAACGGGCTGGCCGAGAACCGGCCGCTCGAGGCCGCCGGGCGCGGGCTGCGCCAGTTCGCGGCCGGCCTGGAGGCGCTGATGGTCCGGCTGGCCCGCATGCTGGTCGCCGACGGCGAGGGGGCAACCAAGCTCGTCCTGGTGACCGTGCGGGGCGCGGCCAGCCGGCGCGATGCCCTGGTGGCGGCCCGCAGCGTGG
This sequence comes from Candidatus Methylomirabilota bacterium, assembly GCA_035689625.1. Classification (GTDB taxonomy): domain Bacteria; phylum Methylomirabilota; class Methylomirabilia; order Rokubacteriales; family CSP1-6; genus AR5. The sequence goes on from DASSLH010000603.1 coordinate 2,886, forward strand.
CCAACTCGCCGCTGGTCAAGACCGCCATCAACGGGGCCGACCCCAACTGGGGGCGGATCATGATGGCGCTCGGCAAGTCGGCGGCCCGGGTGGACCAGGACAAGGTCGGTATCGCCTTCGGCGACGAGCCCCTGGTCGAGCGTGGCGTGCTCAGAGAAGGCGTGCGCGTGGAGCGCATCCGCGAGATCATGGGAGGCAGTGAGTACGAGCTCACGATCGACCTGGGGCTGGGCCGCGGCGAGGACCGGGTCTGGGCCAGCGACCTGAGCGAAGAGTACGTGCGGCTCAACGGCAAGTACACGACGTAACCCATTCCACACGCCGCGCACTTTCGGTGGGACGCGCCAGCGTCCTGAGCGCGGCGGAGGCGAACCGAAGGAGGCGACATGGCTGCGCTGACGATGAAGGAGCTGCTCGAGGCCGGGGTGCACTTCGGCCATCAGACCAAGCGCTGGAACCCGAAGATGCAGAAGTACATCTTCGGCGAGCGCAACGGCATCTACATCATCGACCTGCAGAAGACGCTCAAGAAGTTCCGCGAGGCCTACGCGTTCGTGCGCGACCTGGCTGCCGGCGGCGGCACCATGCTGTTCATCGGCACCAAGAAGCAGGCCCAGGAGACGGTGTTCGAGGAAGCCACCCGCTGCGGGATGTTCTACGTCAACCAGCGCTGGCTGGGCGGCACGCTGACGAACTTCGCGACGATCCGCAAGTCCATCGGGCGGCTCAAGAAGCTCGAGGAGATGAAGGAGACCGGCGAGTTCGAGCGGGTGCCCAAGAAGGAAGCCCTCGAGCTCGACCGCGAGCGCGAGAAGCTGGAAAAAGCGCTGATCGGCATCAAGATGATGGAGTCGCTGCCCTCGGCGGTGTTCATCATCGACCCCCGCAAGGAGAAGATCGCGGTCGCCGAGGCCCAGCGGCTGGGCATCCCGATCGTCGCGATCGTGGACACCAACTGCGATCCGACCGGCATCGACTACCCGGTGCCCGGCAACGACGACGCCATCCGGGCCGTGCGGCTGATCACCTCGCGCATGGCCGATGCGATCCTCGAGGGTCGCGGCACGCTGGCCAAGGACGAGAGCGAGGGCGAGGCGGCCGAGGGCGCCGAGGAGATGGCGGCCGCCGGCGCGGACACGGAGGCGTCCTGATGGCTGCCGACGCCAAGACCGTCATGGAGCTGCGCGAGCGCACCGGCGCCGGCGTGATGGACTGCAAGGCCGCCCTGCAGGCCACCAACGGCAACCTGGACGAGGCCGTCGAGTTCCTGCGCAAGAAGGGGCTGGCCGACGCCAAGAAGCGCGAGCACCGCGAGGCCAAGGACGGCGTCGTGCACGCCTACATCCACGCGGGCGCCAAGCTCGGCGCGCTGGTCGAGGTCAACTGCGAGACGGACTTCGTGGCCAAGACCGACGCCTTCCAGGAGCTGGTCCGGGACCTGGCCATGCAGGTGGCTGCCGCCAATCCCAGCTACGTCGCCCGCGAAGACGTGCCGGGCGAGGTGCTCGAGAAGGAGCGGGAGATCTACCGCTCGCAGATGGCCGACCAGAAGAAGCCGCCGCAGGTGATCGACAAGATCGTCGAAGGCAAGCTCGAGAAGTTCTTCAGCGAGCAGTGCCTGCTGGAGCAGCCCTACATCAAGGACGCCACCGGCAAGACCCGGGTGAAGGACCTCGTGGACAAGGTCAACGCCGCCACCAAGGAAAAGATCGGCGTGCGCCGGTTCGCGCGGTTCCAGGTCGGCGGAGGGTCGTAGCCGTGGCGGCGGATGCCGCGCCGGCGTACCGCCGCATAGTCCTGAAGCTCTCGGGAGAGGCCCTCGCCGGGAACCAGGGCTACGGGGTGGACCCGGCGGTCCTCCTGCGGATCGGCGCCGAGGTCAAGGACGTGATCGACCTCGGCGTCCAGGTCGCCATCGTCATCGGCGGCGGCAACATCTTCCGCGGGCTGGCGGCCAGCGCCGGCGGCATGGACCGCTCGACGGCCGACTACATGGGCATGCTGGCCACCGTCATCAACGCGCTGGCCCTGCAGGACGCCCTCGAGAAGGCCGGCTGCCAGACGCGCGTGCTGTCGGCGATCGAGATGCGCGCGGTGGCCGAGCCCTACATCCGCCGGCGGGCCATTCGCCACCTGGAGAAGGGCCGCGTGGTGATCTTCGCGGCCGGCACCGGCAACCCGTTCTTCACCACCGACACCGCGGGCGCGCTGCGGGCGGTGGAGATCGGCGCCGACGCGATCATCAAGGCGACGAAGGTGGACGGCATTTACTCGGCCGACCCGGCCCGCGACAAGAGCGCCGAGCGGCTGCCCAAGGTGACCTACATCGAGGTCCTCAACCGGCGCCTGGAGGTCATGGACACTACCGCCATCTCGCTCTGCATGGACAACAAGCTGCCGATCGTCGTCTTCGACCTCACGCGCACCGGCAACATCAAGCGCATCGTCTGCGGCGAGCCCGTCGGCTCGATCGTCACGTCGGCGTGAGAGGGAGGCCAGCATGCAGACCGTCGTGAAGGACGTGGATGCCCGGATGAACGCGGCGATCGAGACGCTCACGCGGGAGTTCGCCACCGTGCGGACCGGCCGGGCGTCGGCCGCGCTGCTCGACATCGTCCGCGTGGACTATTACGGCACGCCGACGCCGGTCAACCAGATGGCGTCGGTGTCCACGCCCGACGCCCGCACGATCTCCATCCAGCCGTGGGAGGCCGGGCAGATCGGCGCCATCGAGAAGGCGATCCAGAAGTCCGACCTCGGGCTCACGCCGGTGAACGACGGCAAGCTGATCCGCCTCACGCTGCCGACGCCGACCGAGGAGCGACGCAAGCAGCTGGTCAAGACGGTGGCCAAGATGGCCGAGGACTCGCGGGTGGCGATCCGCAACATCCGTCGCGAGGCCAACGACAAGCTGAAGGCGGCCGCCAAGGACAAGAAGGCCCCGCTGTCGCAGGACGACGAGCGGCGCGCCCACGACGAGATCCAGAAGACGACCGATCGCTTCATCGCGAAGGTGGACGAGCTGCTGAAGAAGAAGGAGCAGGAGATTCTGTCATTCTGAGGCGCGCCGCCCCGGCTCCGGCCGTCGAGGCCCTCGGCGAGAAGGAGCTGCTCGCGCTCGTGAGGTCGCAGCCGGTGCCGGCCCACGTGGCCGTCATCATGGACGGCAACGGCCGCTGGGCGACCCGCAAGGGCCTGCCGCGAGTGGCCGGGCATCGCGAGGGCGTCAAGGCGGCCCGGGCCATCGTGCGGGCGGCCGACGCCATCGGGCTGCGCTACCTGACGCTGTACGCGTTCTCCACGGAGAACTGGAGCCGGCCCGAGGACGAGGTGACGACGCTGATGCGGCTGCTGGAGGAGTCGATCTACCGTGAGCTGCCGGAACTGATGGAGCGCAACGTGCGCCTGCGCGTCATCGGCCGTCCCAGCGGCGTGCCGCTGCCGGTGCGCCGCGGCATCGACCACGTGGTGAACGCCACCAAGACCAACACCGGGCTCACCCTGCTCATGGCCTTCAACTACGGCGGCCGCGACGAGCTGCTCGACGCCTTCCGCGCGCTGGCCCGCCGCGTGCGCGCCGGCGAGCTTCAGCCCGAGGACATCGCGGAGTCGCACGTCAGCGCCGCCCTCTACACCGAGGGCGTGCCCGACCCCGACCTGCTCATCCGCACCAGCGGCGAGATGCGCGTCTCCAACTTCCTGCTCTGGCAGATCGCCTACACCGAGCTGTGGATGACGCAGACCTGCTGGCCGGACTTCGGTCCCGCCGACCTCTACCGGGCGATCGCGGATTTCCAGCGGCGCACGCGCCGCTTCGGTGGGGTGTGACGTGGCCACGGCCGTCAGCGCCGAAGTCCTCGCCGGCGCCGTCCGGGTGCCGGCGGTGCTGAAGCGCCTGCTGAGTGCGGTGGTGCTGCTGCCGGTGTTCGTCCTCATCGTCGTCAAGGCGCCGGCGTTCCTCTTCAACCTGCTGGTCGTCGTCTTCTGCGCCCGCGCGCTCTGGGAGCTGCTGCGGATGCTGGAGCAGGGCGGCCATCCCGTGCAGCGCCGGCTCGGCCTGGTGGTCGGCGTGGCGCTGACCGCCTCGTTCGGCGCCTCGCGGATGCTCGAGCCGCTGCTGCTGCCGGCGCTCGTGCTCACGCTCGGGGCCGGCGCGATCCTGGCGGCGCCCATCTGGCAGCAGGGTGCGCCGAGCGTGCAGTCGGCGGCCGGCACCCTGCTGGCGGTGATCTACGTCGGCTGGCTGCTTGGCTACGGCATCCTGCTGCATCACACCTCGCCGCGCGGCGACGAGCTGATTCTGTTCCTCGTCGGCGTCACCTGGGTCGGCGAGACGGCCGCCTACGTCGTCGGCTCGACCCTCGGCCGGCACCGGCTGGCGCCGGTCGTCAGCCCGCGCAAGACGGTGGAGGGGTCCATCGCCCAGGTCGTGGCCTCGCTCGCCACCGGCGCCGCGCTGGGCGCCTGGCTGCTGCCCGGCTGCCGCCTCGCCAGCGTGGTCGCGGCCGGGGGCCTGCTCGGCGTCGTCGGGCAGGTGGGCGACCTCACCGAGTCGGTGATCAAGCGCTCGGTCGGCGTCAAGGACGCCGCCGCGCTCATCCCCGGCCACGGCGGCGTGCTGGACCGCATCGACAGCCTGCTGTTCAACCTCCCGGCGTTCTACTACGTCTCGCTGTGGGCGGGGTGCACATGAAGCGCGTGACGATCCTGGGAGCCACCGGCTCCATCGGCCTGCGGACGCTCGAGCTGGTCGCGAGCTTCTCCGACGAGTTCAGCGTGGCCGGGCTGGCCGCCCGCGGCTCCAACGTCGAGCGCGTGGCCGACCTCTGCCGCAAGTACAACCCGAGGGCGGTGGCGCTGCTGGAGGCGAGCGCGCGCGATCAGCTGGCGCGGCTGCTGCCGGCGCCGCGCCCCGAGCTGCTGGCCGGCGCCGACGGGCTCGTCGCGCTGGCCCGCGACGTGGAGGCCGACGTCGTGGTCTCCGCGCTGGTGGGCGGCGCCGGCCTGCTGCCGACCATGGCCGCCATCGAGGCGGGCCGCACGATGGCGCTGGCCAATAAGGAGACGCTGGTGATGGCCGGCAGCCTCATGACGGCCGCCGCCAAGCGGCGCCACGTGCCGCTGCTGCCGGTGGACTCCGAGCACAGCGCGGTGTTCCAGTGCCTGGTCGGCCACAACCGGGGCGACGTGCACCGGATTCTCCTGACCGCCTCTGGCGGGCCGTTCCGCGAGTGGCCGGCCGAGAAGTTCGCCGCCATCACGGTGGAGGACGCGCTCAAGCACCCGACCTGGAAGATGGGCGCCAAGATCACGGTCGACTCCGCCACGCTCATGAACAAGGGGCTGGAAATCATCGAGGCGCGCTGGCTGTTCGATCTCGCCCCCGACCAGGTGCAGGTGATCGTGCACCCGCAGTCGATCGTGCACTCGATGGTCGAGTACGTGGACGGCGCCGTGATCGCCCAGCTCGGCGTGGCCGACATGGGCATCCCGATCCTCTACGCGCTGACCTATCCCGAGCGGCGCCCGACGCCGGCCGCGCGGCTGGACCTCACGCGGACGGGCGCGCTGACGTTCTTCCCGCCCGACCCGGGGAAGTTCCCGTGCCTGCGCCTCGCCCGCGCCGCGCTGCAGGCGGGGGGCACCGCGCCGGCCGTCCTCAACGCCGCTAACGAGATCGCGGTCGCGGCCTTTCTCGACCGCCGCATCGCCTTCGTCGCCATCCCCGCGCTCATCGAGCGCGCGCTCGACCGCCTGCCGCCTGCCGCGCTCACCTCCATCGAGCAGTGCGTGGCCGTCGACGCCGAGGCCCGCCGCCGCGTGCAGGAGTGGATCGACACGCGCGCCGGAGGTGCCTAAGCCAGTGACCACCGTCGTGTCGTTCGTCCTCGTCATCGGCATCCTCATCCTCATCCACGAGCTCGGCCACTTCTTCGTGGCCCGCTGGACCGGCGTGGGCGTGGAGCGGTTCTCCATCGGCTTCGGTCCCGTGCTCGCCCGCTGGCGCGGCAAGGAGACCGAGTACTGCCTGTCGGCGATCCCGATGGGCGGCTACGTCAAGATGATGGGCGAGGAGAACCCGCTTGAGGGCGGCGGCAGCCCGGTGCTCGACCCGGAGAAGGCCTTCGCGCTCAAGCCGTTGTGGGCGCGGTTCCTGATCGTCTTCGCCGGCCCCGGCATGAACCTGGTGCTGGCGTTCGTGATCTTCACCGCCGTGCTGGCCACGGTGGGCCGCCCCGTGTGGCCGGCCATCATCGGGCGCGTGGCGTCGGACAGCGCGGCGGCCGCCGCCGGCCTGACGACCGGCGACACCGTGCTCGCGGTCGACGGCCACCGGATCGCGTACTGGGAGGACTTCGACCGGGCGCTGGCCGCCTCAAACGGCCGCGCACTGCCGCTGCACGTGCGCCGTCCCGACGGCGCCGAGCGCGACGTCACCGTCACGCCGCGCCTGCGCAGCGTGCCGGACCCGATCTTCCGCGAGCCGCGCGAGAGCTGGGACATCGGCGCCGGGCCCCAGCTGATCCCGCAGATCAGCTCGGTCAGCCCGGCCTCGCCGGCCGAGCGCGCCGGCCTCAAGGCCGGCGACGTCGTCGTCGGCGTGGACGGGCAGGCCGTGTACACGCCGGAGGACCTCGTCGAGGCGATCCGCACGCGGCCGGGCCGCTCGTTCCCCATGACGATCGAGCGCGATGGCCGCACGCTGACGGTCACGGTGACGCCGGACGCCGTGAAGGAGAAGGGCGCCGACGGCCAGGAGCGCCAGGTCGGCCGCATCCAGGCCGGCATCGCCACCAAGACGGTCCGCTTCGAGGCCTACAATCCCGTGCAGGCCGTGGAGTACGGCGCCAGCAAGACGGCGGACATGACGGCGCTGACGATCAAGGGACTCTGGAAGCTCGTCCGGCGCCAGATCGACTCCTCGAACATCGGCGGACCGATCCAGATCGCGACCGAAGCCGGTCGCCAGGCCAAGGAGGGCGCCGCCTCGCTGGCGCTGTTCACGGCGATCATCAGCGTGAACCTGGCCGTGCTCAACCTGCTGCCGGTGCCCATGCTCGACGGCGGCCACCTGTTCTTCTTCGTCATCGAGGCGGTGCTGGGCCGGCCGCTGTCGCTGCGCAAGCGCGAGGTCGCCCAGCAGGTGGGCTTCGTGCTGCTGATGCTGCTGATGGTCTACGCGCTCTACAACGATCTCGTGCGGCTCGACGCGTTCAAATTCTTCCGATAAGACGGGGGGCGGATGATCACTCGGCGCAAGAGCAGGCAGATCCAGATCGGCAGCGTCAAGATCGGCGGCGGTGCCCCGATCACCGTGCAGTCGATGACCAAGACCGACACGCGGGACGTGCAGGCCACGCTGCTGCAGATCTGGGCGCTCGAGGTGGCGGGCTGCGACATCGTGCGCTGCGCGGTGCCGGTGCGCGAGGCGGCCGAGAAGCTCGGCGAGATCAAGCGGCAGATCCGCATCCCGCTGGTTGCCGACATCCACTTCAACTACAAGCTGGCGCTCATCGCCCTCGAGCAGGGCGTGGACGGCCTGCGGCTGAACCCCGGCAACATCGGCGGCAAGAAGTTCGTCATGGAGGTCGTGAACCTCGCCAAGGAGCGGAAGATTCCGATCCGGATCGGCGTCAACGCCGGGTCGCTGGAGAAGGATCTGCTCGACACGTACAGCGGGCCGACGGCGGAAGGCATGGTGGAGTCGGCGCTGCGCCACATCCGCATCCTGGAAGAGTGCAACTACCCCGAGATGAAGATCTCGCTCAAGGCCTCCGACCCGCTGATGATGATCGAGGCCTACCGCAAGCTGGCCGAGCTGGTCGACTACCCGCTGCACCTGGGCGTCACCGAGGCCGGCCCGCCGCCCGCCGGACTGGTCAAGGCCACCGCCGGCATCGCCACGCTGCTGGCCGAGGGCATCGGCGACACGATCCGCTACTCGCTCACCGCCGACCCCGTCGAGGAAGCCCGGGCCGGTCGTCAGCTGCTGGAGTCGCTGGGGCTGCGCGAGCGCAAGAACGTCGACCTCATCGCCTGCCCGTCGTGCGGCCGTGCCGAGGTCGACGTCATCGCGGTGGCGTCCGCGGCCCAGGCCGCGCTGGACCAGCTCGAGGTGCCGATCCAGGTCGCGGTCATGGGATGCGTGGTCAACGGACCGGG
>DASSLH010000604.1:0-2322 GCA_035689625.1 Candidatus Methylomirabilota bacterium
ATGCCGTGCAGCCGGCGCGCGATGTTCGCGTTCGTCGGCGGCGCGCCGCTGGTGTCACGCCCGCTGCTGCGGCTCGTCTACCGGCGGATCGGCGGCCGCATCCGCAGCCGCCTCTCGTCGCCCGCGGATGCGGCCCGCCACCTGTTCGCCGGGCCGGCGCGCGGTGCGCAGCTCGCCGCCGTCGAGCGCTACGCAGCGACGAGTGACGAGGCGGGGCTCGCCCAGGAGATCTGCGACTACGTCGCGGCGCTGGATGCGGTCGACGCGATCGTCGACGACGTCACCGCCTACCGGCGGCCGTGGCCGTTTCGAATGGCCGACCTGGCGGTGCCGCTGGTGCTGTGGCACGGGAGCGCCGATCCCGCGGCGCCCGCCGCCGTCGCCGCAGCGCTCGCCGAGCAGTCAGCGGTCGCGTCCGTCCGGATCTTCGACGGCGAAGGACACTTCGTGTTCCACACGCACGGCGACGCCGTCGTGGCGTCGATCGCGGCTGCTCAGACGCCCAGCCGCGGCGTCGCGTAGTACGCGGGCGTCCGCCTGCGCCAGATGCTCAGCTGGAGCCGCGCGCTCAGGCGGACGTGCGATGCACGCTCGATCTCGCGGGCGGTCGCCAGCCCACGCAGGCGCGCGACGCAGAGCGCGGTGAGCCAGCCGGCCATGAAGCCCGGCGGGACGAAATAGACGACAAGCACTGCGTAGACGGCGCAGAGAATCGCCATCACTCCGGCCGCCCCGACGGCGTAGCGCTGCCACGTCCGGCGCACGGCGCCGTCCGGCGCAGCCTCGTGCGGATCGGTCAGCGCCGGCGTGTCCGGGAGCATCGGGAGCAGCCGATCGACCAGCATCGCCACCGTCGCCATGATCGCGAACGTGAGGATGTTCACCGTCGCGGACCGGGCGATGACGCCCCAGAGCAGAAAGCCGGCGGCCATCGCGAAGTAGAGCGTGGCGTCCACCGCCCACTTCGCCACGACGTCGATCACCACGGTTGGCCGCTCGGTCGTCGCCATCGCCTCCAGCCTACGCCGGGTCGGTCCGCCTGGCCACATGCAGCGCCGCGCCCCAGTGGCGGCGCACGAGCCCGTCCGGCCGCTCGGCCAGCCGCCGGCGGATCTCCGAGTACAGCCGCTCGCGCTGCCACGGCTGCATGGCGATGTGGCCGGAGAAGGTCTCGAGCAGGTCGATGTAGCTCTCGGCGTCGTGGACGGTCTGCCAGTCGAACTGCGTCACCGTGACCTGGTCGAAGAGGCCGGTGGCGAGGATCTCGGCGCGCTCGTGGGGCAGCTCGCGGGGCCGCGGCCACGTCCACACCCGTGCCTCGCCGACCTCGTCGTAGACCGCCTGCAGCTCGTGGAAGAGGCGGTCGCCGCCGTCCGGGAAGACGTGCACCGCCGACCAGAACGCCAGGTGGCCACCAGGTCGCAGAAGCTCCCACGCCCGCCGGTAGCGGACGCCGGGGTCGATCCAGTGCCACGCGGTGGCGGCGACGACGGCGTCGTAGGTGGCGCCCTCCGGCGGACGCCAGGTCTCGAAGGCGGCGTGCACGATTTCGACGTCGTCGAAGCCGGCGAGGTTGCGGCGGGCGACCGCGGCCAGCGCGGCGCCCAGCTCCACACAGGTCAGGTGCAGCCCGCGCTCGGCCAGTGGCCGCGTGGCCTTGCCGGTCGCGCACCCGACCTCGAGCACGTGATCGCCCGCGCGCAGCCCGGTCTGGCGCAGGAGCGTGTCGAAGAGCGCCTCCGGATACTCTGGCCGGGCGCGGTGGTAGCGCTCGGCCACGGCGTCGAAGGTTGCGCGCAGGGTCTCACGTTTGTCGCCCACCAGCTGGATTGTGGGGCATCCGCCGTCGCACGCCAACCGCTCCCGCCGCGACCGCGGCGAGCACGAGGGCTGCCAGCACCTGCCAGCGCCGGGTCGACGGCCGGGCCGCCACCGCGTTCTCGCGCACGGCGACGTGCGGGTGGACGACGGCGAGCGTTCGCGTGTCGATCGCCGCCATCGCTCGCCCGTTCAGCGAGACCACCAGGCGGTCGCCCACCCGGCGCAGGGTTGCCGTGGTGACGTCGGCCGGGAGGGTGGGCAGGTCGATGCAGCGGGCGGTCGCGGTCGCCGTGTCCAGAGCGTGGACGAACGCCCCCTTGTCTCCGCCCGAGTAGAGGGTGTACGCCCAGTCACCCCCGCGCCGCTGCAGGCGCACCATCGGCAGCCCCTGCATCTTCCACTCGCCGCTTCGCCGGTCGGCGATCACGCCGGGCCGCAGCCGACCCGACCGCAGGCCGAACGCACGGACGTCGTACTCGGTGAAGTCGCTGGTGCGGTGCT
>DASSLH010000605.1:0-3748 GCA_035689625.1 Candidatus Methylomirabilota bacterium
CCGACAGCGTGCCCGCCACCTGGGCGCGCCGCTCGGCCAGCCGCGGGAACAGCGCGAACACGCGCGCCAGCGTCTCCGCCCGCCGGGCGTGGCCCGCGGCGCTGCGGGCGCCCAGCTCCAGGTTCTCGCGCACGGTCATGGTGGGAAACAGCTGGCGCCCTTCCGGCACGTGGGCCACGCCGGCGGCCACCACCGCCGCCGGCCCCAGCCCGCTCAGTCGCCGGCCGTCCAGCTCGACGCGGCCGGCGCGCAGCGGCAGCAGGCCCGCGATCGCTCGCAGCGTCGTCGTCTTGCCGGCGCCGTTGGAGCCGATGAGCGCGACGATCTCACCGGCGCGGACCTCCAGCGAGACGCCGCGCACCGCCACCACGTCGCCGTAGCCGGCCTCGACGCCGTCAAGCCGGAGCAGCGGCGGTCTCCTCGTCGCCCAGGTAGGCCTCGATGACGCGCGGATCGTTGGCCACCGCGTCGGGCCGGCCCTCGGCGATGCGCTCGCCGTAGTTCAGCACGACGATGCGCTGGGCCAGCGACATCACCGCCCGCATGACGTGCTCGATCAGCAAGATCGCCACGCCGCGTGCGTTGATCGCCCGCACCAGGTCCACGATGCGCTCGGTCTCGGCGTCGTTGAGCCCGGACATCACCTCGTCGAGCAGCAGCAGCCGGGGCTCGGTGCCCAGCGCGCGGGCCAGCTCCAGCCGCTTGCGCTCGGCCAGCGTGAGGCCGCCGGCCGGCAGGTCGGCCTTGGCGCCGAGCCCCAGCTCGTCGAGCACGGCCCGCGCGCGGCGCTCGGCCTCGGCGACCCCCGGGTGGCGACCGAGCGTGGCGATCATCACGTTGCGCACGACGGTGAGCCGGGGGAACGGCCGCATGATCTGGAACGTGCGCGCCAGCCCCAGCGCGTTGACCTCGTGCGGCGCCAGGCCGCGCAGGTCGCGGCCGACGAACGTCACCCGGCCGCCGTCGGGCGTCAGGAAGCCGGAGATCAGCGCGAACGCCGTCGTCTTGCCGGCGCCGTTGGGGCCGATCAGCGCCACGATCTCGCCCTCGCCGACCTCGAACGTGAGGTCCTTCACCGCCTGCAGGCCGCCGAACCGCTTGCCGAGGCCCGTGACGGACAGCAGGGGCTGGCTCATGCGCGCTTGCGCGTGAAGAGCTGGCGGAGGGCCGGGTACGCGCCCTGCGGCAGGAAGAGGACGACAGCGATCAGCAGCACGCCGTAGACGACGAGGTGGGCGCCGTGCAAGCCGCTCTGGCCGAAGTAGGCGCGCGAGACCTCGCCCAGCGGCGTGAGGATCAGCGAGCCCAGGATCGGGCCCAGCAGCGTGCCGGCACCGCCGATGATCGGGCGAATGATGATCTCCACCGAGAGCGGGATGCCGAACACGGTGTTGGGCTGCAGCGAGAAGAGATAGAACGCGTAGAACGTGCCCCCCAGCCCGGTGAGGAAGGACGAGACGAGCATCGCCAGCATCTTGTACCGGAAGGTCGGCACGCCGAGGGCCTCGCAGGCCGCCTCGTCCTCGCGGATCGCCGTCAGGTAGATGCCGAAGCGGCGGCGCTCCAGCAGCGCGGCGACGCCGGTGGCCAGCAGCATGAGCGCCAGCGCCACGTAGTAGTAGGCGCGCTGGTCCTGGAACTGGAACTGGCGCGGGTTGCCGGTGAACGTGATGTACAGGCCCAGCGCGCCGCCGAGCGCGTCCACGTTGGACACGACGATGCGGCAGACCTCGGCGAAGGCGACCGTCAGCAGCACGAAGTAGAAGCCGCGCAGCCCGAAGCGGAAGCCCAGGTAGCCGATGATCCCGCCCAGCACCGCCGCCAGCGCGCCGCCCACGAACATGCCGGCCCAGGGTGTGATCGCCCAGTCGCTGGCCGCCAGCATCGCCGCCGTGTAGCCGCCGACGCCGACGAAGGCGGCGTGGCCGACGGAGAGCTGGCCGGTGTAGCCGCCCACGATGTTCCAGGCCTGGCCGAGGTAGGCGTAGAAGAAGATCAGCACGAACACCGTGAGCGCGTACGCGTTGAGCACCGCCGGCAGCGCCAGCAGCACCGCCACCGCCACGCCGGCGGCGGCGACCTTCATGAGGCGCGCTTGCCGAACAGCCCGGCGGGCCGGAAGAGCAAGATCACGATCAGCAGCGAGAAGCTGAACAGCTCCTTGAGCGACGGCCGCAGGAAGACGGCGCCCAGCGACTCGGCGACGGAGACGAGCAGGCCGCCGATGAAGGCGCCCAGCAGGCTGCCCATGCCGCCGATGATCACGATGTTGAACGAGGTCACCGACAGCGACAGCCCCGTCGGCGGCTGGAACGGCAGGATCGGCGAGACGAGCGCGCCGGCGGCGCCCACGCAGGCGGCGCCGATGCCGAAGGCGGCGGCGTAGATGCGCCCCACGTCGGCGCCGATGACCCGGGCGCCGTAGGGATTGTCGGCGGCGGCGCGAATGAGCCGGCCCAGCTCGGTGCGGAACAGGAACATCGAGAGCGCCAGCGTCAGCACGATCGCCACCACGAACGTCACCAGCCGCGGCGTGTCGATGAACAGCGGCCCCAGCCACAGCGGCTCGGTGACCAGCCGCGAGCGCACGCGGGCCGGCTCGGGGCCGAACGCCAGCAGCGCGGTGTTCTCCAGCACCAGCGCCACGCCGAGCATGAGGAGGATCTGCATCTCGTGGGGCGCGTCCACGATGCGGTCGACGAGGCCGCGCTGCACGGCCACGCCCAGCACGAACAGGGCCATCGCGCACAGCGGGAAGGCGACGTAGGGATCGACGCCACCGCGGGTGGCGAGCACGAAGGCCAGGTACATGCCCCACACCATCATGTCGCCGTGGGCGAAGTTCACCACCCGCATCACGCCGAAGATGAGCGTGAGGCCGACGGCCATGAGGCTGTAGACGCCGCCGAACAGCAGGCCGCTCAGCAGGCCCTGGGCGACCAGCGCGAGATCGATCGCGCTAGGCCTTCGGCCGCGGGAACACGATCTTCTGCAGCGCGGCCTCGCGCGGCCAGACCGCGACCGGCGTCTGCTTGAGCACCTGGATCATCGTCGTGATCGCGTTCGGGTTGTCGCCCAGCTCGTTGAAGTGGACGGGCCCGCCGTACTGCATGAGGCCGCCCGTGTAGCTCGTCTTCTTGATCGCGTCCACGATCGCGTCGGGATCGTCCGCGCTGCTCGTGCGCTCCAGCACGTCGGCGATGACGAAGATCGCGTCGTAGGAGTAGCCGGAGTTGGTGTCCCACGTCTTGCCGTTCGAGCGCTTGTGGTACTCGGCCGCCACCGCCGCCGTCTTCGGGTGCTTGAAGTTCGCCCACGGCACGCTGTCCAGCACGTACTCGAGGTCGTCCTTCAGCGCGGCCAGCTGGCCGGCCTCGTAGAAGCCCGGGCTGCCGGGCCCGACGATGCCCAGGCTCTCCACGCGCTGCTTGCGGAGCTCCGGCAGCAGCAGCTGGGCGCTGGCCGGCCGCGCGATGGGCGCGATGATGTCGGGCTTGAGCGCCTTCAGCCTGGAGACCTCGGTCGAGAGGTCCGAGGGCGGCTCCGGCCACGCGATGACCTCGTCCTCCAGCAGCGTCCACGCCGGCTTGGCGGCCTTGTAGGCGGCCAGGAACCCGCGCTGCTGGCTCTGGCCGAAGAGATCGTTGCAGTACAGCAGCGCCACGCGCTTGGGCGTGACCTTGGCCTCGGCGAAGATCTCGCTGAAGTACTGCACGGCCTTGCGGCCGAACGAGCTGCCGGTCGGAAA
>DASSLH010000606.1:0-8367 GCA_035689625.1 Candidatus Methylomirabilota bacterium
CGCGGAAGGCGATCGAGCCGCGTGCGTGGACGTCGCCCATGATCGCCTTGATCGTCGTCGAGCGGCCGACGCCGTTGCGGCCGAGCAGGCCGACGATCTCGCCGGCGTCCACCCGCAGGCTCACGCCGTGCAGGATGTGGCTCTTGCCATAGAAGGCGTGCAGGTCGGCGACGGCCAGCATCAGACGGCGCCCTGGGGCACGCCGAGGTAGGCTTCCTGTACCCGCGCGTCGGCGCGGACGCGGTCGGGCGTGTCGTGGGCGATGATCTCGCCGTACACGAGCACCGCGATGCGGTCGGCCACGTCGAACACCACGCTCATGTCGTGCTCGACCATCAGCAGCGTCTTGCCCTCGCTGACCTGGCGGATGAGCTGGACGACGTGCTCGGTCTCGCTGCGGCTCATGCCGGAGGTGGGCTCGTCGAGCAGGATCACGTCGGCGCCGCCGGCGATCGTGATCCCGATCTCCAGCGCGCGCTGCTCGGCGTAGGACAGCACGCCGGCCGGCACGTCGCGGCGCCCGGTGAGATTCAGCTGCTCGAGCACGCGCTCGGCGCGCTCGGTAGCGTCGCGGGCGGTGCCGATGCGGTGCCAGAACGAGTAGCGATAGCCCAGCGCCCACAGCACGCCGCAGCGCACGTTCTCGAACACCGACATCCGCGGGAAGATGTTCGTCACCTGGAACGAGCGGCTCAGCCCGCGGCGGTTGATCTCGTAGGGCGTGAGCCCGGTCACGTCGTGGCCCTTGACGCGCACGTGGCCGCTGCTGACCGCGTGCTTGCCGGTGATGAGGTTGAACAGCGTCGACTTGCCGGCGCCGTTGGGGCCGATGAGCGCCTGGCAGGTGCCGGGCTCGATGGTGAGGTTCACGCCGCGGATGATGGACGTGTTGCCGAAGGCCTTGTAGACGTCCACCAGCTCGATCGCCGGCGTCATCGCGCGCTGACCAGCCCGCTGGCCTCGGCGAACGCGGTCACCACGCGTGGCGCCACCCAGCGCAGCCCCAGGCCGCCGGCCACCGTGAGGGCGCCGAACGCCAGCCACGGCCACACCGTGCGCACCGGGACCGTGACCCAGAACAGGCGCTTGGTCATCTGCGTCGTGTCGGCGTAGACCACGAAATGGATCATCTCGAGCAGGCCGATGGCGCCGACGACGGCCACCAGGCCGACGAGCGCGGCCAGCAGGTAGGGGCCGAGGAGGCGGCCCACCCGGTGGGAGCGCCAGACGGGGACGTGCAGCATGAAGACGCCGACCAGCCCCATCGGCACGAAGAGCACGGTGGTCAGGAACAGCAGGCCGAGGTACAGCAGCCAGACGGAGGTGTAGTCGCTCAGCATCGACTGGAGAAACGTGTACACGATGGCGCCGACGATCGGCCCCACGAAGTGGCCGGCGCCGCCGATGAACGCCATGAACAGCACCGCGCCGGAGGCGCCCAGGCCCATGTTCTCGGCGTTGAGGATCTCGTAGTTGACGGCGAAGAGGCCGCCGGCAATGCCGGCGAAGAAGCCGGAGGCGCAGAAGCAGACGTAGCGCACCCAGCGCTGGCTGTAGCCCACGAACTCCGCGCGCTCGGGATTGTCGCGCACGGCGTTGGCCATGCGCCCCACCGGCGTGCGGGAGAAGGCGTACATCGCCAGCGCCGCCACGAAGACCCAGAAGGCGATCAGGTAGTAGACCTGCCGGTCGTGCGTGAACTGCAGGCCCAGGAGCAGCGGCGCCTTGGCCCGGTTGGTGCTGATGCCCTCCTCGCCGCCGAAGAAGCGGTCGAAGATCAGCGCCGAGGACGCCATCAGCTCGGCCACGCCGAGCGAGATCATCGCGAACACCGTGCCGGCCCGCATCGTCGAGAAGGTGCCGAACAGCGCGGCGAACAGCAGGCCGCCGAGGCCGCCCACCAGCGGCACCAGCGGCACCGGCAGGTAGAGCCCGTTGCGGACGGCGAGGTTGAGCGCGTGGGCGGCGAGGAAGCCGCCGAGACCGAAATAGACGGCGTGGCCGAACGAGAGCATGCCGCCCTGGCCGAAGAGCATGTTGAAGGCCAGCGCGAACACGATCGCGATGCCCATCTGGTTCATGATCGGCACGGCGACGCCCGCGCGGATCACGTGCGGCAGCGCGACGAGCACGGCCGCGCCGACCAGCCAGAGGCCGTAGCGGCGGACGACGCCGGCGCGGGGGGCGGCGGCGGCGGCGAGCGGGCGCGCGGCGGCCGGCGTGCTCACGTCTCGCGCGTTCCGAACAGGCCGGTCGGCCGCACGATGAGGACGAGGATCAGCAGCAGGTAGGGCATGATCGGCGCCACCTGGGCGACCGTGACCTTCCACATGTCGTGCAGCGACGCGCTGGCCGAGGCGGGCACGCCGAGCGCCATCAGCACGTTGCCGACCGAGACGTTGAGCGCCACCGCGAAGGTCTGGAGGATGCCGATCAGCAGCGAGGCGACGAACGCGCCGCCGAGCGAGCCGAGCCCGCCGATGACGATCACCACGAACACCACGCTGCCCAGCACCTCGGCCATGCCGGGGAAGGTGCCCAGCACGGGCCCGGCGATCACGCCGGCCAGCCCGGCCAGCCCGCAGCCGATCCCGAACACGATCATGAACACGCGTGGCACGTTGTGGCCCAGCATGGCGACCATGCCCGGGTGCGTCAGAGAGGCCTGGATGATGAGCCCGGCCCGCGTGCGGGTGAGGATGGCGAAGATGAACACGAACATGACGACCGACACCAGCAGCATGAACCCCTTGTAGGCCGGGAAGCTCGAGCCGAACACGCGGAAGAGCGCGAAGTCGAGGGCAGCCGGCACGTCGTAGCTCTTGGCCGGCCGGCCCCAGATCAGCTGCACGACCTCGCCGATGACGATGGCGAGGCCGAACGTGAAGATGAGCTCGGCGATGTGGCCGAAGCGGTGCACGCGGCGCAGCCCATAGCGCTCGACCGCCGCCCCCAGCACGCCGACCACGAGCGGCGCCACCACCAGGCCCGGCCAGAACCCGACCTTCAGGCCGATGGTGTAGGCGATGTAGGCGCCCAGCATGTAGAAGCTGGCGTGGGCGAAGTTCAGGACGCCCATCATGCCGAAGATGAGCGTGAGCCCGCTCGACAGCATGAACAGCAGCATGCCGAACACGAGCCCGTTCAGCAGCGAGAAGAAGATGATCTGGCCCATCGCGAATGTGAGCGGGCGGGGCCCCGCAGGTCCCGCCCGCCTACCGCGTCAGCTCGGCCGCTGCATGTTGCAGGTGGTCGGCTGCGACGCCTTCTCGCGATCGATCTTCTTCTCCAGCAACAGCCCGAAGCCGGAGTTGTCAAAGTCGTACTTGATGTTCTTGTTGGTGTGCACGGAGATGTAGATCGGCATCTGCAGCTGGTGATCGGCCCGACGCATGATCACCTGGTCACCGCTGATGTTCGTGTACTCCATGCCCTCCAGCGCCGCCGCCACCTTGTCGGCGTCGGTCGTACCGGCCTTCTTGATGGCCAGCGCCAGCATGTTCATGCCGGTGTGGATGCGCACCTGGTTGATGTCCCCCTGCGGGTGCACCTTCTTGTAGCCTGTGATGTAGTCGGCGAGCGCCTTGGGAGAATTCGGATTGGCCGGGTGAGCGTCGTGTACCAGCCGGATGCGGTCCACGCCGGCGGCGCCGATGGCCGCGGTGACCCCATCGGAGGCCGCGTAGTACGTGAAGAAGGGAACCTTCAGCCCACCGTCGTTGGCCGCCTTGGCCAGAGCGACCATGTCGGCGCCCCAGTTGCCGGTGATGACGGCGTCGGCGCCGGAGGCGACGATCTTCTGGATGTAGGGCGAGAAGTCCTTGACCTTGCCGATCGGGTGCAGCTCGTTGCCGACGATCTGGATGTCGGGCCGCTTCTTGCCGAGCATGTTGACGGCGGCCTCGGCCACGGCCTTCCCGAACGAGTAGTCCTGGCCGATGATGTACATCTTCTTGATCTTGGGGTTGGCCGCGATCACGTCGGTCAGCGCCGCCATCTTCATGTCGGAGTCGGCGTCGAAGCGGAAGTGCCAGTACTGGCACTTCTCGTTGGTCAGCGCCGGATCCACCGCCGAGTAGTTGAGGAACAGCACGCGGTTGCCGGCGTTGCGCTCGTTGTGCTTGAGCACGGCGTCGGTGATGGCGTGGGCGACCAGCGAGCCGTTGCCCTGGAAGATGAACGGAATGCCGTCGGCGATGACCTTCTTGACCTGGATCAGCGCCTCCTGGGGGCTGACCTTGTCGTCGAGCCCCACCATCTCGAGCTGGCGCCCCAGCACGCCGCCGGCCTTGTTGATCTGGTCGGCCGCGTAACGGAACTGGTTCAGGCCGTTCTCGCCGGTGGCGGCGAACGAGCCCGAGAGCGGATCGATGTAGGCGATCTTGATCGTCTCGGCCGGCGTCGCGGCGGGGGCCAGCCAGGCCACCGCGGCGAGCATCAGGACGAGCATCGTGAGCGACTTCATTCTGGACATCACTGTCCTCCTTGTCGGCGTTGGCCCCGCTTCGGGCGCTCCCCATCGGCAGCGCGACGGGCTACGGTGACACGGTCCGACCACGGGCGTCAATATCCGCCGAACGAGGGGGAAAAATCCGCCGAATTGACAACGCCCGCGGCGGCCCGTATAAGCAAGGTGCCTTCCGATCAGTCGCTGCGCGGCCTTCCGCGCGGTCCGAGCGAGGAGAGATGCCTGCGATCCTGACCGTGCGCGAACTGACGGTGCGCTTCGGCGGCATCGTCGCCCTCGACGGCGTGTCGTTCGAGGTCGCCGAGGGACAGATCGCGGGGCTCATCGGGCCCAACGGCGCCGGCAAGACGACCCTGTTCAACTGCCTGAGCCGGCTCTACATGCCGCAGCGCGGCGACATTCTCTTCGGCGGCCGCTCGATCCTGCACGACAGCCCGCACCAGATCGCCGCCGTCGGCATCGGGCGCACGTTCCAGAACCTGGCGCTGTTCCCCACGCTGAGCGTGCTGCAGAACGTGATGACCGGCGTGCACGCGACGACGCGTAGCGATTTCCTCAGCAACGCCCTGCGGCTGCCGTGGGTGGGCCGCGAGGAGCGGGCCATCCGGGCCCAGGCGCTGGAGCTGCTGGCCTTCCTCGACCTGGGCGCCGTGGCGGACCACCCGGCGGCCGGTCTGCCGTTTGGCACGCTCAAGCGCGTCGAGCTGGCCCGCGCGCTGGCCGGCCGGCCGCGGCTGCTGCTGGTGGACGAGCCGGCCGGCGGGCTCAATCACGAGGAGGTCGGCGCGCTGGCCAAGGTCATCCGGTCCATCCGCGACGCGCGCGGCGTCACCATCCTGCTGGTGGAGCACCACGTGGGGCTCGTCATGCAGGTGTCGGACAAGGTCGTGGTGCTCGACTTCGGCCGCAAGATCGCCGAGGGCCGGCCGGCCGACGTCCAGCGCGACCCCGAGGTCGTGCGCGCCTACCTCGGCGCCGACGACCTCGGGGTGGGAGCCCGCTGATGGCGCCGCTGCTGGAGGTGCGCGGGCTGGAGGCGCAGTACGGCTGGACGAAGGTGCTGCACGGCCTGACGTTCAGCGTCGAGGAAGGCGGCATCACGACGATCCTCGGCGCCAACGGCGCCGGCAAGACGACCACGCTGCGCGCCGTGTGCGGCATGGTGCGCACGCGCGGAGAGGTAACGTTCGACGGCCGTCCGATCGCCGGCCGCGCCACCGAGGATCTCGTCCGGCTGGGTATCGCCCACGTGCCGGAGGGCCGCGGCACCTTCGTCAACCTCACCGTCGAGGAGAACCTGCGCCTCGGCGCCTACGCGCGCGGCGGCGCCGGGCTGGGCGACGACATGGCCCGCGTCTTCCAGTATTTCCCGGTGCTGATGGAGCGGCGGCGCCAGACCGCCGGCACGCTGTCAGGCGGCGAGCAGCAGATGCTGGCGGTGGCCCGCGGGCTCATGGCGCGCCCGCGCCTGCTGCTCCTCGACGAGCCGTCGCTGGGACTGGCGCCGCTCGTGGTCCGCGAGATCTTCCGCATCGTGCGCACGATCAACCGCGAGCAGCGCGTGAGCGTGCTGCTGGTCGAGCAGAACGCGTCGCTCGCGCTGCGGCTGGCCAGCCACGCCTACCTCATCGAGACGGGGCGCGTCGTCATGTCGGGGCCGGCCGCCGAGCTGCGCGAGAACGAGACCGTGCGCCGCGCCTACCTGGGGTACTGAGCGATGGACATCCTGCTGCAGCAGATCGTGTCGGGGCTGGCGACCGGCGGCATCTACGGCAGCGTGGCGCTGGCGCTGGTGATGATCTACGAGGCCACCGACATCGTGAATTTCGCGCAGGGACAGATGGCGGTGGTGAGCACCTATATCGCATGGTCGCTGCTCAACGCCGGCGTGCCGTACTGGGCGGCCTTCGTCGCCACCCTGGCGGTCTCGTTCGTGGGCGGCCTGCTGCTGGAGCGCATCGTGATCCGGCCGGTCGAGGGCGCGCCCGTCCTCACCGTCGTCATCGTGTGCATCGGATTGCTCGTCATCTTCAACAGCGCGCTGGGGTGGGTCTACTCCTACATCCAGAAGCCGTTCCCCAGCCCGTTCCCCGACCGGCCGCTGCGCGTCGGCAACGTGTACTTCGGCGCCCACGACATCGGCGCGCTCGCGGTCACGATCCTCGTGCTCATCGCGCTCTACTGCTTCTTCCAGTTCACGACGCTGGGGCTGGCGATGCGGGCGGCCGCGCAGAATCCCACGTCGAGCCGGCTGTGCGGCATCCGGGTCGGCTGGATGCTGGCGATCGGCTGGGGCCTGGCCTCGCTGATCGGCGCCGTCGCCGGGATGATGGTGGCGCCGATCGTCACGCTTGATCCCAACATGATGGCCGGCATCCTCATCTACGCCTTCGCCTCCGCCACGCTGGGCGGCTTCACGAGCCCGGGCGGCGCCGTGCTGGGCGGCCTGATCGTCGGCGTCATCGAGAACCTGGTCGGCACCTACGTCCACTTCATCGGCACCGAGTTGAAGCTGACGGTCGCGCTGGCCATGATCCTCATCGTGCTGCTGGTGCGGCCCAGCGGGCTGTTCGGCCGCACCGCCGTGCATCGCGTGTGATGACCGGCCGCGTCCTCCGGTCCGGCCTGCTCGCCGCCGCGCTCGTGCTGGCGGTCGCGCTGCCGTTCACGGTGAGCAACTTCCGGATGTTCCAGTTCACCCAGGTCTTCATCTACGCGATCGCCGTCCTCGGCCTCAACATCCTCATCGGCTTCAACGGCCAGTTCTCGCTCGGTCACAGCGCCTTCTACGCGATCGGCGCCTACACGGCGGCGATCATGATCGACCGGTGGAGCGTGCCGTACGGCTGGACCATCCCGACGGCCGGCGTGCTGTGCCTGGTGGCGGGCTTCCTCTTCGGCATCCCGGCGCTGCGCCTGGAGGGCCTGTACCTGGCGCTGGCCACTTTTGCGCTGGCGCTGTCGGTGCCGCAGATCCTCAAGTACTTCGAGAACTGGACGGGCGGCTCGCAGGGCATCGTGCTGACCAAGCCGGGGGCGCCCGCCGGCATCCCGCTGAACCCCGACCAGTGGCTGTACTTCCTCACGCTGGCCATCCTGCTCGTGCTGTTCGTGCTGGCGCGCAACCTGCTGGCGGGCCGCACGGGCCGCGCCATCGTCGCCATCCGCGACAACCCCATCGCCGCCGAGGCGATGGGTGTCAACACGGCGCTCTACAAGTCCCTCACGTTCGGCGTCAGCGCCGCCTACACCGGGGTGGCGGGCGCGCTCAGCGCGATCGTCATCGCCTACGTGGCGCCCGACGCGTTCGACGTGTTCCTGTCCATCACGTTCCTGGTCGCGGTCGTCGTGGGGGGGCTGGCCTCGATCACCGGGGCGATCTTCGGCGCGCTGTTCATCCAGTTCGTGCCCAACTGGGCCCAGGACATCTCCAAGGCGGCGCCGTGGGCCATCTACGGCGTGCTGCTCATCGGCTTCATGTATGCGGTGCCCCGCGGCATCGTCGGCGGCCTGCGCCTGGCCGCCGCCCGCTGGAGCCGGCGTCGGGAACCCGCCCCGGCGACCGAGAGTTCACGGGGGTAACATTGGCGCCACCACGGCTTCGACCACGAAGCGCTCTCAAGGAGGAGATCATGCTGAGACGAGGATTCCTGCTGACCGCGGCCGCCGCGCTGGCGCTGGCCGCCACGCTCGGCGTGGCCGCCGCCCAGACGGTCGTCGGGGTGACCGCGACCGAGATCAAGATCGGCCATACGAACCCGTACAGCGGGCCGGCGTCGGCCTACGGAACCATTGGTAAGGTCGAGGCAGCCTACTTCCGGATGATCAACGAGCAGGGCGGCATCAACGGGCGCAAGATCAACTTCATCTCGTACGACGACTCCTACAGTCCGCCTAAG